>JAYUDQ010000426.1:0-4869 GCA_043739745.1 Acidimicrobiia bacterium
GCCATCTCGACGAGCACGGCGTTGACGCCGCGCCCGCCCTGGATGTGCACGTAGGAGCCGAACAGGTTGCCGGGAGTGGCATCGAAGCGCACCACATCACCGGTGCTGATATTTTCCTTGAGCGTGATCTTGAGGTCATCGATGGTTGCCTCGTGATCGGACACCGCATCCCTTCCCTTGGCAACGACGAGCGCGACGAGCGCGTCGGCTTCTGCCTTGAACTGATCGCTACTGGCAACGAAGTCGGTCTCGCATTTGAGTTTGACGATGCCACCGACGTCGCCGTCGATCAACAACGCCACGACGCCCTGCGCGCTCTCGCGGTCATCACGCTTGGCGGCGGCCGACAGGCCTTTCTCGCGCAGCCACTGCTTGGCGGCCTCCACGTCGCCGTTTGACTGCTCGAGGGCCTTCTTGCAATCCATCATCCCGGCCCCCGTCGACTGGCGCAGCGCCTGGATGTCTTTGGCGGATACTGGCATGGTTCAGCCTTCCGTGCTGGGGGCGGGGGTCTCTTCGACGCTCTCTGGCGGAGTGTGCACTGCTGGGGCCGCGGCGACGGCAGGAGTCTCGGCGACGACGGCAGGAGTCTCGGCGACGACGGCAGGAGTCTCGGCGACGACGTCCGGAGTCTCGGCAACGATAGATGATCCGTCAGCGCCAGGCGCCTTGGCAGCGGTCAGGCGTGCTTCGCGGTCGGCTTGGGCAACGACAGCCTGCTTGCGGGCATCGGCTTGCGACGCGGCATACTCGGCGTCCTGCTCGGCGGAGCGCTTCGGGGCAGCCTGCGGATTTCGCCTGGACGAAATGTAGCGGCCCTCCTCCACCGCCTCGGCGATGACGCGGCTCATCAGCGCGTTCGCGCGGATCGCGTCGTCGTTGCCGGGGATCGGGAACTGGATCACGTCAGGGTCGACGTTGGTATCGACAACGGCAATGACCGGGATCTTGAGCTTGTTGGCCTCGGTGACGGCGATGTGTTCCTTTTTGGTGTCGAGGATGAAGACGGCATCCGGACGCTGCTGCATACCACGGATACCGCCGAGGTTCTTCTGCAGCTTCTCGAGTTCGCGGCTGAGCAGGAGCGCCTCCTTCTTGGGCATCGCATCGAACTCGCCGGACAGCTTCATCCGCTCGTATTCCTGCATCTTGCCGACGCGCTTGGAAATGGTCTCGAAGTTGGTGAGCATGCCACCAAGCCAACGCTCGTTGATATACGGCATGCCGCACTTCTCGGCGTAGCTGCGCACAGGATCCTGTGCCTGCTTCTTCGTGCCGATGAACAAGACGGTGCCGCCCTTGGCCGAAAGTTCCCGAACGAAGTTGTAGGCGACCTCCGCGCGCTGAAGCGTCTGCTCGAGATCGATGATGTAGATACCGTTTCGCTCGCCGAAGATGAAGCGCTTCATCTTGGGATTCCAACGGCGGGTCTGGTGCCCGAAATGAACTCCGGCTTCCAGCATCTGGCGCGTCGTGACTACAGCCATGGTCAACCACTCCTCTCCTGCGGTTCGCGGGCACCCCACCCGGCGCCGAGGCGACCGCAGGGTGGGCGGGATGCTGATATTTGGTGTTCGGTCGTGCTGCCTGTGTCCAGGCCGCCCGCAATCCTAGCGGCCCGATTCTGCAGCCGGACATGTCGCAGGGAGCAGCAGCGACGGTCGACCCGGTCTTGCGTTCGACGGAATCAGCCGTGGTCGACGACGGGTGACCGCCAGATACGTCTCGGGGTCGATGTAGTCGTCCCCGTTGCGCAGCCCGAAGTACAGCCGGTGGCCGGACACACCGATGTCATCTCCGACGACGATGCGCCGCCCCGTGGTAGCGGTGCTGGCGGCGAGCTTGCCGTACGTGGCCGCCAGACCGTCGTCGCCGAGCACGACGAGATAGCGGGTACCGACGACGACACCATCGAAGATGACCGTGCCGCCCGCTGCGGCGTGCACGTGGATACCGGGAGGAACGATGTATTCGATCCCCCGGTGGCCGCCGGCGCAATACGTGCACGGCGCGGCGACGAAGGGCTCGACGATCGGCACGTCGACAGGAGGCAGATAGCAGATCGCCCGCGAAAGGGCGGCGACCACGACAAGGACGAGACTCATGGGCCACCTCGGTGTGAGAGCAGTGTCGGCAGCGACGCGCTGCGAAATGTGCACATGGGGGCCGAATGAGAGCCGAATGAGGGCCGACGAATGGGCCGACGAGGTGAGTTCTGTTTAGGTCAGCCCACTTGCCGACATGCGCGAGCGCAGTTGCAGAACGGCCTTGGTGTGGATCTGCGACACGCGACTCTCGGTCACGCCGAGCACTCCACCGATCTCGGCGAGGGTCAGGCCTTCGTCGTAGTACAGCGACAACACCAATTTTTCTCGATCGGGCAGCTTGCGCACCTCGACCTTGACAGCGCGACGAACTTCGACCTCTTCGTAGGCACCAGCCGGACTATCCGGTGTCTCGCCACGCAGCGACCGTGGTTCAGCACCGGCGACCAGGGCACGATCGAGTGGCCCGACTGTGGTCGATGCGATCGACGACAGCCAACGACGGAATTCGGTGTTCGAGATGCCGAGGTGTGTGGAGAGCTCCTCATCGGTCGGGCTGCGCCCATTGACCGCTTCCAGATCGTGGATCGCCGTCTCGACTTCTCGGGCACGGCTGCGCACCGAACGTGGAACCCAGTCGAGTGCACGCAGACCATCGAAGATGGCACCGCGAATGCGCGGGACGGCGAATGTCTCGAACTTGACACCGCGATCACTGTCGAAGCGCTCGACGGCATCGATCAAGCCGAAGACACCGGCGCTGACCAGGTCGCCGGCGTCGACACTGCTCGGCAGCCCGGCACCGACGCGACCGGCGACGAACTTGACCAGCGGGGAATAGTGGACGATCAGGCGCTCGCGGGCCTTCGAATCGCGCTGCCCGAGCCAACGGTTCCACCATCCGGTGAGTTCGGCGTCGCCCGACGCGCGCCCGGTGCTTTCTCGACCGAAGTTGCTGCGTGATGGATCGGACATCTCGTCAAGCTCTCGGGTGGGTCTCGGAGTACACGGTGCGAAGCCGTTCCTTGCTGACGTGGGTGTACCGCTGGGTCGTGGCGACATCGGTGTGGCCGAGAAGATCTTGCACTGCGCGCAGGTCGGCGCCACCATCGAGCAGATGTGTCGCGAAGCTGTGTCGCAACGCATGGGGATGGGTCGGCACCGGCGATCGCCGATCGAGGATGCGGCGTACATCCCGTGGGGTGAGGCGATTGCCTCTCTCGTTGGCGAACATCGCAGCCCCCTCTGACTCCGGCACCACCTCAGAACGCAGCAGCAGCCACGACCTGATCGCCGTGACAGCAGCCGCCGACAGCGGAAGGCGTCGCTGCTTGGAACCTTTGCCCCACACGGTGACAGCGCCAGCGGCGAGTTCGACGGAGTCCACGTCGAGACCGCAGAGTTCACTGACGCGGACGCCGCTGCCATACAACAACTCGAGTACGGCATCGTCACGTCGACGCCGCCAGACGGGCTCGTCGTCCGGGGTCGGACCTTCCAGCAAAGTATCGATGTCGGCATGCGAGAGGATGCGCGGCAATCGGCTCTGTCCGCCTGGCGCTCGGAGTGCTGCGGCGGGATCGACAGCCACGAAACCGTTCCGTCGTTGCCAGGCGAAGTATCGGCGAACGCCAGCAACCTTTCTGGCAACGCTGCGACGGGCGAACTCGCGGGTCGACAGGAACGCGACGTATCTGCGCAGGACCAAGCGGTCGACATCGGCCGGTCCGCCGATACCCAACCTGCCGGCCCACTCGACGAAGCCGACAACGTCACTTCGATATGCCACGACGGTGTTGTCGGCCGACGATGTGAGCGAGGCGATGAACTCGTCGATACGCCACGGAGCGCACGCGCCCGCGGCCGTCGACGGGCTGCCCGGTACCGTCCGATTCTCAGATTTGGTCGCACCCACGGATAGTGAACGTAACCGGTTCGGAGTGGCCGCGGGCGGAACCTCACAGAACGGTGGTGTTCGACGAGTCGGCTTCGAACCAGCCGTTGCTCTGTTTGACCCAGCCGTTGTCCTCGAGTCGGGCCAATGTCATCGCACATTCGACGAGCGAGCGACTGGTCAGGATCGTCAGTTGATCAAGTGTGCGCGGCTCGCAACACATCGCCAAGACCTGCTTGTCCTCGAACTTCGGTCGTGGCCGCGAGTCATAGGCAACGGCACCTGCGCGGCGAGAATCCATCTGGAGCGCGGACATCACGTCGTCCACCCCGGTGACCACTGCGCAACCGTCGCGAAGCAGGTCATTGGTGCCCATGGCGGCGCGGTTACCGACCGCACCAGGGACGGCCATGACCTGCACACCGCGGATCGCGGCCTCGCGAACCGTCAGGAGCGAGCCCCCGGTTTCGCGCGACTCCACGACGACCAGGATCTCACTCAGCGCTGCGATGATCCTGTTGCGCAGAGGAAACCGATACGGCTCGGGCGGTGTGCCCGGCACTGCCTCCGAGATGAGCACGCCTCGCTCGGCGACGAGATTCCACAAGTCGCGGTGCTCGCGTGGATAGACGACATCGAGCCCCGACGCGACAACGGCAACGGGTCGAGCTCCCTCGACGACCGACAACGCTCCTCGATGGGCGCATCCGTCGATGCCCCGAGCGAGCCCGGAGACGACGTGGACGCCCTCCTCGGCGAGATCGCGACCGAGGGTGACAGCGAGGTTCCTTCCTGAACCAGTTGCGTTCCGGGTACCGATGATGCCGACCCGACGTCCGGCCAGACGGTCGAAAGATCCGCGCACGAAGAGCACCGGTGCGGGAGCCGGATCACTGACGAGCAGGTGCGGGTACCCGGGGCGACCGCGCA
>JAYUDQ010000427.1:0-1760 GCA_043739745.1 Acidimicrobiia bacterium
CGAGCCGATTCGGCCAACTACATCGCCGCCATCCAGAACGACGGCCGCAACAACGGTGGGCCCAACCTGCACCTCGACTTCTACTCCGACCCCACCGTCGGCATCCCGGTCGAGGTCGTGCCTGCGAACCAGCCGCTCGTGCCGATCACGTACACGGCGTACGGCAACGAGAGCGATCCCGGCCCGTTCCCGATCCCGCCGAACGCGGCGATGGAGGGCAACGGCGCGGGCGATTCGCACGTGCTCGTCGTGCGCCAGGGCGAGTGCGTCCTCTACGAGCTGTACTACGCCCATCCGGACGGCCATGGCGGCTGGACCGCGCAGAGCGGCGCCCGCTGGCCGCTCAACTCGAACGCGCTGCGCCCGCTGCACTGGACCTCGGCCGACGCTGCCGGTCTGCCGATCATGCCGGGCCTTGCGCGCTACGAAGAAGTGGCCGCCGGCCACATCGACCACGCGCTGCGCTTCACCGTCACCCAGACCCAGAACGGGTTCATCCTGCCGGCCACGCATGCGGCCTCCACCGGTGGCGCCGGCGCCTACTCGCCCCCCATGGGGATGCGCCTGCGGCTGAAGGCCAGCTTCGACCGCAGCGGCTTCGACGGCCAGGCCCGCGTCATCCTCGACGCCCTCGCGAAGTACGGGATGATCGTGGCCGACAACGGGTCCAACTGGTACATCAGCGGCAAGAACGACGGGCGCTGGAGCGACCCCGACCTGCACCGCATCTACGGCATCTCCGGCGACAACTTCGAAGTCGTCGACACCGGGCCGATCCAGCGTTGACGCGCCCGTGCGGCAACGGCGCAGATGCGCCTCTCGGGCACCGGTCCTAGACTCGGCGCGATGTCGGATCTGTCGTTCACCCACCTCGACCCGCTCGGCCGTGCCCGCATGGTGGACGTCACGCCGAAGGAGGCGACACACCGCCGTGCGGTGGCTCGCTGCAAGGTGTTCATGCGTCCCGAGACCACGGCGGCCATCGCGAACCGCGAGGTGAAGAAGGGCGACGTGCTCGCTGTCGCCCGGGTCGCCGGCATCCAGGCCGCCAAGCGCACGTCCGATCTCATCCCCCTGTGCCACCCGTTGCTCGTCGGTTCGGTGTTCTTGAACTTCGAGATCGCCGACGACTACATCGCTATCGAGGCGCAGGTCGACACCGTCGATCGCACCGGGGTCGAGATGGAGGCGCTGCACGCGTGCTCGGTCGCGGCGCTCACGATCTACGACATGTGCAAGAGCGCGGATCGGGCGATGACCATCGGCGAGCTCGCCCTGTGGGAGAAGACCGGTGGCCGCTCCGGTGTGTACCGTCGGGCCGAAAGTTGAGTGGTAGCACCTACAGGGTGTTCCCTTTCGGCAAGATCTGGCGCTACGATGCGGACATCGCTGGAAAAACGCACATGTTCGTAGTAGTTTCGTAACCTCGCTGCACGATTCCGCACGATCCACGCCAGCAGGCATCCGCCGCTCGGCTCTCTCGGAGGTCTACCGTCCAGATGCATTCCAAAGGCAGGCACGGAGCGTGACCGCGTTGATCGTTCTCATCCTGACGTTGATGTGGGCCGTGGTCCTCGTACCACCGTTGCTCCGCTCGCGAAACGAAGGCCGGCCATCGTCGTCCGTCGTCAGCTTCCGCCGTCAGCTCTCCACGCTCCAGCGCACGGGCCCGGCCTCCATCGGTCGGGTGCCCTCCCGGTCGGCGGGCCGCAGTTCGGCGCCGGTGAACCCGTATCGCATCGCCCCGCACGCCATGGTTC
>JAYUDQ010000428.1:0-1760 GCA_043739745.1 Acidimicrobiia bacterium
GAACCGGCGGTCGGCTCGACCGTGATCGCCAGCGCAGTGGCGGGCGCATCCACGGTGAAGGCCGATACGCCCGGATCACGCCCGAGCACACCGGCGGACACGACTTTCCCCGTCACGGCCCAGAGCTGATAGGTCTTGCCGGCCGGCAACGCAGGAAGTGAATCGCGGAGGATGTAGCCCTTCCCGGAGGCGGTGATCACGGCCCGGGCCATCTGCCGCCCGGACGGGTCCTTGAGTGACATCGTCACCGCTCCCGGCTCTCGCGCGGCCCGGGCCCCGAGCGCGGCGAGCGACGGCGTCCCCGACCCGGTCAACGATGCCGTGAGCGGGATCACGACCGCCGCCGCCGCGGCCGCAGAACCGATGGCGATGCGCAGGCCCCGCATGCGGAAGCGCTTCGCCTCGCGGGCGGCGTCGAGGGCGATCACCGGAGCGACGCGGTCGGGGACAGCGCTTCGGGCGGGCGGTTTGATCCCCCCGGGCTCCGAGTCGGCGACACCGACGCGACCAACGCCACCAACGCCACCAACGCGGCCGCTGCGGACCTCGCTGGCGATGCGATCCCAGATCGCGGCCGGGACGGGCGTCTCGACCACGGTCCCGAGCGCCGCAGCCACATCGAAGAGTGCCGCCAGTTCGAGGCTGCACGCTTCGCATGTGACCAGGTGCTCGTCGACAATCGCCATCTCGTCATCCTCGAGAGCGTGCAGGGAGTACGCCCCGAGAAGCTCTCCCAGCTCGGCGTGGCTCACGACCCGGTCCATGGCGATTCCTTCTTCTCGAACTGCTCTGCTGCTGCGGTCTTGCTGGCTGTGGTCTTGGATGTGGCGGCCTTCGCGGCTGTGGTCGTGTCGGGACTCGTGGCGCCGAAGACGTGGTCGTCGTTCATGATCCCGTGGAGCCGGCGGAGGCCGGCCCGGATCCGCGTCTTCACCGTGCCTTCGGGAAGGTCCAGGATCACCGCAACCTGCCGATAGGTGTGGCCCCCGTAGTAGGCCAGCTCGATGGGCACACGTTCGTCGGGAGGAATGCCCTGTAGCGCCTGTTTGACCTGCTCGGCTTGAGTGAGCGCCATGAGGGCCGAATCGACGTCGGATTGCGGTGACTGCGGTTCGAGCCCGACGCGCTCCTCCCGCCGCTGGCGTGCGTTGTGCGTCCGGACGATGTCGACGGCACGGCCGTGGGCCTGGGTGAGCAGCAGGGTGCGGAGCTTGCCGCGGGTCGCGTCGAAGCGGGTCGGCTCGCGCCACAACCGGAGGAAGATGTCCTGGGTGACGTCCTCGGCGAGGGCGCCGTCGCCGAGCAGTCGCCGGGCCAGGCCCGCAACCGCCCCGCTGTGGCGTCGGAACACTTCGGCGAGGGCCGGTTCGTGCCCCTGCCCGATGGCGGCCATCAGCGCCTCATCGGTAGCTGCGGTGAGGAGATCAACTTGCATACGGTCACTCTTCGTCACGAGAAGTCCGGCGGATGGAGATTCGGGCAATGCAACCCGCATGCCATCGGGACTGACCTACCGGCTGGGCCGAGCGACCCACGAAGGCCGCTGGCCGCAGAACGAGTCTGACATGCCAGTCTGCAGGATATGGACCGATGGATCGACTTGCGCAGTGACACGATGACGCGCCCGACGTCTGGCATGCGTGATGCGATGTACCGCGCCGAAGTCGGCGACGACGTCTTCCGTGAGGACCCGACCGTGAACCGGCTCGAGGCCCGGATGGCGGCGCTGCTCGGCAAGGAGGCGGCGGTCTTCACGCCCA
>JAYUDQ010000429.1:0-11927 GCA_043739745.1 Acidimicrobiia bacterium
GCGAGGTCGGCGCGGAGGGCAGCGACGACGGGCATGTGGTCGTAGCCGACCGTGATCATCTGAAAGCCCTGCGCCGCTCGTGTCTCCGCCAGCGCGGCAGAGGCCTGGATGCCGGCGACGACGCCGTGGCGGCGGCAGGCCTCGAGGATCGTGACGAGCGCATTTTGGAACCGCCGATCCTTGTTGTCCATGAGCGGCGGGAGCCCGAGCGTCAGGGACAGGTCGGCAGGGCCGACGTAGATCGCATCGATGCCGGGAACGGCGAGGATCTCGTCGAGGTTCGCCACCGCTTCGGCGGTCTCGATCATCGGCAGGCAGGCGACGCGTTCGTTGGCCCAGCCGATGTACCCCATCCCGTGGCGCACCATGGCGCCGATGGGTCCGATGCTCCGTGTTCCGGTCGGCGCATAGCGGCACGCGGAAACGGCTCGTGCCGCGTCCTCGGCCGTGTTGACCATGGGGATGATCACGCCGAGCGCGCCGGCGTCGAGCACTCGACCGATCATGCTCGGCTCGTTCCACGGAACCCGCACGATCGGCGTCGCCGCAGTCCGAGCAAGGGCCTGCACCATGGCCACGGCGTCGGTGTACGAGGCCAGCCCGTGCTGCATGTCGACGCACACGTAGTCGTATCCGGCGTCGCCGGCGGCTTCGGTGATGAGCGGCTCGCGTAGGAACATCCATGCGCCAAGGGTCGTGGCGCCCGCATTCCAGCGTTCGCGCAGCGACTGTGTGGTCATCAGTTTGCTCCGACGCTCGGGCTGGACGTGGCGAAGGTGACGCTGCCGAGCGTGTTGAACATCGCCGTGATCGTGTCCCCCGCGGTGAACGGGATTGCCTTGACGAATGAGCCGGAGAGCACGACGCTGCCCGGTTCCATGGAGACCCCGAAGGAGGCCAGCTTGTTGGCCAACCACACGACCGCGTTCACCGGGTTGCCCATCACTGCGGCGCCGACGCCGCTCTCCTCGACGGTGCCGTTCTTGTACAGCGCCGCACCCTCGAGTCGCAGATCGAGATCCGACAGTCGCCGCGGCCGACCGCCGAGGACGACGAGCCCGCACCACGCCGCGTCGGCAACGCTGTCGACCAGTGCCTTCGGGCCGCGCCCGTTGTAGCGGCTGTCGACGATCTCGATGGCCGGCACGACGAACTCCGTCGCTCGGATGACGTCGGCCGCGTTGATGCCCGGTCCCGACAGCGAAGAGCCGAGCACGAATGCGATCTCGACCTCGGCGAGGGGACGATTCAGGCGCGTCATGTCGATCGTCGACCCTTCGGGCACGAACCAGTCATCGGTGAGCGAGCCGTAGTCCGGTTCGGTCGCGCCAGCGAACTGCTGCATGGCCTTCGATGTCAGCCCAACCTTGTGGCCTTTGACCGTGCGACCCGCAGCCACCTTCAGCTCGGTGACCAGCTGAGCTATCCGATACGCATCCTCGATGTCCGCATCGGGGTGCGTGACGGTGAACGGCTCGATCGGCGCATGGTCGGCTTCCGCGGCGACGAGCGCGTGCGCCATCGCGGTTCGCTGCTCAGAGCTCAACATCAGTTCGACGCCGCCTTCTCCGCGTCGCGCGCGGCCCACCAGTCGCCGCCCAGTGCGACCCGACGGATGCCATCGGTGTCCATCGGCTGATGGCCAACTTTGTTCGACGGCGCGGGTTTCTCCGCAACGGTGTTCGAGAGTCGGCCGATGCCGGTGATCTCGACCTCGACGACGTCGCCGAGCTGCATCGGCCGTGAGTTCGCTGGTGTCCCGGTGAGGATGACATCGCCAGGGAGCAAGGTGATATGCCGGCACAGGTCGGCGAGCATGTAATCGATCCCGAACGTCATGTTCGAGACCGGGTCTTCCTGCACGACCTTGCCGTTGATGTATGTGCGCAGACGTTCTTTGCGGACGTCGACGCCGGAGACGATGCCGGGGCCGACCGGACAGTAGCCGTCCTGGCCCTTCACGCGGGTCATGCCGCCCTGATCGGTTTCGCGGTAGTCGTGCAGGCCGACATCGTTCGCGGGCGCGAAACCGGCGAGGTGATCCCACACATCGGCCGGAGCGACATCGGTCATCGGACGCCCCACGATCGCCGCGATCTCCCCTTCGTAATTGATGAATTGGCAGTCGGCCGGCCGGTACAACATGCCGCGATGGCTGTTCATCGCGGTGGGCGGCTTCTGGAAGTACGTCGGCTCGGTCAGTGATGGAGCCCTGAACTCAACCCGACGCGAGTCGTAGTTCAAGTGGATGCAGATGATCTTCGTCGGGTCACACGGTGGCAGATAGACCGCAGTGGCCTCCTCGACCCGCCGACCGCCGGGGAGCACCAACTCGGAACCGTCGTCGGACGGTGTGACCCACTGCGGATACCCGCCGTGGATGATTCGACGCAGCTCGCGTCGCGGTCCTTCAAGCACGTTCAAGACTGTTCCCCCTTGGTTCGGACAAGCGGAGCGTACCCCGTTTCCCAAAATGCAGCAAGCGCTTGTTGCACTTTCGAAGGTGTTCTGCCACACTCGAATCGGGACCCGTCGCACGGGCGGTTGCCCAAGGCTTTGAGGGGGAACCTGATGTCGTCCACACGTCCATCGCGTCCGTCGGTCAACCACCTGGTGTTGAGCGTCCGAGACATCGAGGCGTCGCACCGCTTCTACTGCGATGTCCTCGGATTCGAGCAGTGCGGCACGCTGAAGACACCGTTCGAGCCGAACCCGGTCATGCGCTTCTACCGCGGACACGATGACCACCACCACGACATCGCGCTCCAGCAGATCCCTGACCCGGCATCGGCGCCTCCGGTTCCGTCCTGGAACATCTTCACGGCGACCGCGGGCATCGCCCACATCGCCCTCGCCTACGGAACACGCGAGGAGTGGCTCGCGCAGATCGAGCATCTCCAGGCCATGGACGTGCCGATTGCGTTGCGCGGAAATCACGGCATGACACACAGCGCGTACGTGGTCGACCCCGACGGCAACGGTATCGAGGTGCTCTACGAGCTCCCGGCCGAGGTGTGGGAGGGCGATCTCGATGCCGCGCTCAGCCACTTCGAACCGCTGCCGAACGAAGGACCTGGCGTGCTCCAGGACTCGACCGACTACGTGCGCTTCGACGCGCACGCCTGACACCGGACGGAAAGAGCGATCATGCCGGCACGCACCGGGCAGGACTACCTCAACGGCCTCAAGGCCACGGCCCGCGAGATCTGGCTCGGCGGCGAACAGGTCGAGAGCGTCACCGAACATCCGATGCTCGCACCGGGGGCATCGGCGATCGCCGCGTACTACGACCTGCAACACCGCCATCCCGACGAGCTGTTGATGCCCGATCCGGAGACCGGCGAGCAAATCAACGTCTCGCACATGCATCCGCGTTCCGTGGCCGACTTGCACCGACGCCACGCCGGACTGGCTCGCATCTCGGAGCTCAGTATGGGCGTGATGGGCCGAACGCCCGACTACATGAACGTGACCTTCGCCGGGTTCGCCGACGACCGCACCCGCTGGGCCGGACCCGGCGACGTCAACGCGGAGGGCCACGAGCACCTCGTCGCATTTCAGAAGCGACTCCGGCGCGACGACCTGTCGCTGACCCACACGATCATCCACCCCACCGTCGACAAGGCCAAGGACGCCAACATCGCCGGCAACCCGGTGCCGCTCCACAAGGTCGGCGAGACCGCGGATTCGATCATTGTTCGCGGCTGTCGCCTGCTCGCCACGCTCGCGCCCTACGCCGACGAACAGACCGTCTACCCCGCGACACCGCTACCCCCCGACGCCGGTGCCTACGCGCTGTCCTTCACCGTGCCGATGGACGCGCCCGGCCTGGTCTTCCTTTGCCGAGACAGCGGCATCCGACCGAACGCGCATCCGCTCGACGCCCCGTTCTCCACCCGATTCGACGAACAAGACGCCCTCTGCATCTTCGACAACGTCGAGATCCCGAAGCGCGACGTCTTCATCGACGGCAACCTCGACGTCTACAACTCCGTCATGGGCATGTCGCCGTGGTGGCCGAACATCATGCAACAGACAACCATACGTGCGCTTACCAAACTGGAGTTCGCATACGGGCTTCTGGTCCGCATGGCCGAAGCCGTCAACGACAACTCCGAACGCACCATGGAGCTGCTCGGCGAAGTGCTCGGCTATGTCGAAGTCACCCGCAACGCGATCCTCATCTCGGAATTGCACGCGAAGACGTGGGAGAGCGGAGGGGTCTACCCCGAAGCTCGCGCGTTGCATCCGATGCGTGCGTTGCTCCCCGACTGGTTCACCCGTCTCAACGACATCATCAAGGTCATCGGCAGCCACAACCTGCTCGCCGCCGCCGGCCGTGGCGCCCTCGACAACCCTCGGGTCAGCGCGCTGATGAACGAGTTCCAGCCGGGCGCCAACGGACTCTGCGCCGAGGAACGATCTGCGGTCTACCGGGTCGCCTGGGACTTCGCCGGATCGCTGCTGGGTAGCCGCAACGAACTCTACGAGCGCAACTACCTCTCGTCGGCGAAGACCAACCGGATCTCCTCCCACCGGTTCTACTCCGAGTCCAACCGGCGACGAGGGAACGAGCTCGTCGACAAGCTCCTCACGGACGCCCGCGGACGATGACCAGCGAGCCGCGCCCAGTGAAGTCCCCCGAGACCACTGGCGCGACGGCCCAATCCAAAACCTCGCTGCGTCGCCAGAACATCCTCGACACCGCCACCACGCTGTTCGCGGAGAAGGGCATCATCGCCACGACCGTGCGGGACATCAGCAAACAAGCCGGCATGCTCTCCGGGAGCCTCTACCACCACTTCGCCTCGAAAGAGGAGATGATCGCCGAGATCCTCGCACCGGTCGTCAAGTCCCAAGTCGACGCCTTCGACCGCATCGCGGAGGAGACGAACGACCCTTCCGAGATCCTCGTCCGGAGCATTGCCGCCGAGATCGCGCAAACCGCCGAAAACCCTCGAGTCGCACGCATCCTCCGACAAGACGAGCACCACATACGCGACCTCCCCGGCCTCGATGAAGTCGTCCGTCAACAACGGGAAATTCGAACCCGGATGGAAGCGATCATCGCGGCCGGTATCGAGACCGGACGCTTCCGATCGGACGCCGATCCCGTCGTCACGGCGAAGGTCATCTTCGACGCCGTGCTCGGGGCCTTTCGCCACCTCCAGCCAATCGGCCCGTACACCCCCGACGAGCTCACCCGAGAACTGACGTCATTCATCGTCAACGGCCTGCGCGCCGGCTGAGCTCAGACGGTGCTGCTCGTTCGACCGGTCCCGAGCGACAGCGGCGTCGCCGCCTTGGTGAACTGGAGGTTCAGCTTCAGGGTGCCGAGCATGATTCCGGGCTGGTGCTGCCAATTGTTGCCTTCGCCATATTCGATCGACTCGAGCCGGTCCAGCAGGACACCCCAGGCGATCTGCTGCTCCAGACGCGACAAGTTGGCCCCCGGACACACGCGTGGTCCAGCGGAGAACGCCACGTGGCGGGTGACCCCCTCCCGGTCGAGGTCGAGGTCGAACGGGCAGGCGAACTCCTCCTCATCGACGTTCGCCGCACCGAACCGCAGGTGCAGCAGCGAGCCCGCCGGCACATCGACGCCCTGGAAGACCTCGTCCCGAGACGTGGCACGGGTCGAGAGCCCGTGGGTGGGCGAACGCAACCGCAACCCCTCCTCGGTGAACGAACGCACTTTCGCTCGATCGTGCCGTAACTGCTCGAACATGGCGTTGTGCTCAGCCAGGAGCTGGGCCTGCTCCTCCAGTGCGTACTGCGTCGTCTCCAGCCCGCCGAGGATCATGGCGTGGACGATCCCGGCGATCTCCAGGTCGGTGAGCTTGCGGTCGAGCGCCTCGTAGTGGACGTCGCACAGGAAGCTGACCATGTCGTCGTGCGGGTCGAGGCGCTTGGCGCGCACGTGCTCGTAGATGTACTCCTGGAAGCCGTCGAGGCGGGCGAGCATCTCCGCGGTCTGTTCCCGGGTGAGCTCGTGCTTGAGCCCAGTGCCGTGGATGAACGGCGTGACGACGGCATCGCCCCATTCGGCGAGCTGCGCGATGTCCTTCATCGGGAACCCGAGCACCGTGGCCATCACGCGCTGGGGCAGCGGACGGGCGAAGCGGCTGATGAACTCGACCTCGCCATCGTCGATCCACCCGTCGAGCAGATCGTTCGCGTGCTTCGTGATCATCTCCCGATGACGCAAGGCCCCCGTCCCCACCCACGGGTCGGTGAGCTCCTTGCGGTGACGGATGTACAGCTCCTGCGTCGGCCGCAACGAGACCATCGACGCCTGCATCAAGCTGCGATACGTCGCGTACGTGTCCTCCGCAGACAAGCCCTGATCGGCGAAGCCACCGACTCGCACCTGCGATAGGGGCGGGAACCGCTCCGGGTCCTTGACGACGCGGGTGATGTCGGCGTGTTTGGTGAGGACGAACGCTTCTGTCCCGGGCTTCACGCCACCGCCCGCGATGTGCAGGACCGGCGCCTCGCGGTGCAGGATCTCGTACGCCTCGTACCAGTGCTCCTGCGCGCCGTCACCGAACAGGTCGACGGTGTCGAGGCCGACGGGACACGCCATGGCGCCGAGCGCGTGATTGACGTGCTTCGTAGACGACACCATTCACGTGCGCTGCGGGCTAAAGACCCTCGGCGAACACCGCGACGCCCTCGGTAGCTGCGAGGCGCAGACCGATTACTTCCTGATACGCCGGTGAGTGGTACCAGCGCTCGGCCTCGGCACGATCGGGGAACTCCATGATGACGGCCCGCGTCCCGGCGTCGCCTTCGAGGGGCGTGGCTTCGTTGCTCGCCACCAGCACCTTGAAGTTGATTCCGGCAAGGCTCGGGCCCACGGCCTTGGAGTACTTGTTGAGCCCGTCGAGGTCAGTGATCTTGGCGGTGACGATGAGGTAGCAGGACATGCCTGCACCCTACCGACAATGACCTCGCGGAACCAGATCGCCTCGACCTACCATTCCCGTTCTCAAGAAACGAGCGGCCCAATGCATCACGTCCTCATCGGTCAATCCTCCGGCGCAACCATGGACGCCGTCATGGACGTCTACCCGCGCAAACTCGTCGTCGACACCTTCATCGAACGCGGGTCCATCATCGGCATCGGACGATTCGGGGACGGCGGCAACATGGCCATCTTCCGAACCCGCGAAGACGCCGAACACTTCGCGGCCCAAGACCCATTCATCCTCGAAGGCCTCATCTCGTCGTTCACCATTCGTGAATGGCACGACGCCATGCTCACCTGACGTCTCCCCTCCGAACACCGCGGAAGACGGACACCTCTCGCCTCGAGCTCACGCCCGACCTCGCAGCCCCCCGACCTAACCGAGCGCGACGATCTCCAGGATCGGGACCGGCCGGGTGAGGCCCTTGAAGTCGACGTCGCCGAGTGCCCTCGCCTCGACACGGTCTTCGACAGCAGCATGCACGCGGTTCGTCACGAGGATCTGACCGCCGGGGGCGATCGCACACACGCGTGCGGCGATGTTCACGACCGTGCCGATCGCCGTGTACTCCGTGCGTCCCTCGAACCCGATCTCGCCGCAGGTCGCGAACCCAACGGCGATGCCGATACCGAGGGTGAGCTCGTGGCCACGACGACGCCACGTCGTCGAAAGCTCGGCCGTTCGTTCGCGCATGTCGATGGCGAGTCGCACCGCGTTCCACGACGGGTCGTCGAGCTTGACGGGTCGTTGAAGAACACGAGCATGCCGTCGCCGGTGAACCGGGCGATGGTGCCGTCGTAGGCGAAGATCATCGGCCCCACGGCATCGTGGAACTCCCGCAACACCGCCATCACCTCTTCGGGCTCGGCCGTCTCCGAGAACGACGTGAACCCGCGCAGGTCGCAGAACAGCACGGTGATCTCGCGTCGATGGCTGGCGAGGATCGACTCGCCGCCGTTCGCAATCGCCTCAGCCAACTGCGGGCTCACGAAGCGACGCAGCATCGTGAGCCGCTCCACCTCGCGAACCTTCTCATCGACGCCCGCCGCGAGATGCAGGTTCAAAGTCACGCAGCTCATCGGTCATCCGCTTCTTCTCGACATACGCGCCGACGCGGGCGTGGAGCAGCACCGGATCGAACGGCTTCGGCAGGTAGTCCTCCGCACCGAGCTTGATACAGGCGATGATCGACGCCATCTCGTCGATGCCGGAGATCACGATGAACGGGATCGCCCGCAACGCCGAATTGCTATGCGCACGTCGTGCTTCGAGGAACTCGTAGCCGTTCATCTCCGGCATCTCGATGTCGGTCAGTACGACGTCGATGCGGTCGACTTCGCGTTCGAGCACCGCCAGCCCGAGGCGCGCGTCCTCGGCTTCGAGCACGGTGTAGCCCTCGTTGCCGAGCGACATGGTCAGCATCGCCCGGTTCAGCGGGTCGTCGTCGACCACCAGCACGGTCGTGGTTCTCGTACCCGTCTTGGCCGCAGTCTCGCGTGTACCGGTCGCCCGTTGTTCGTGCAGTCAGTCGCTCTCGGAGCGACCGACTGCACGAGGACAGGCGGAGGGTCACGCCACGCCAAGCGATCGGAGTGTGGCGATCGAGCGAGCGAATGCGCTCTCGTTCGCGATGTCGTGGTCGACTGCGTCCACGACGCGCCAGTCGCTGAGGACGAGCAGCCGGCGACGTTCGGCGTCGCGTGCCTGCTTCGCACGGGACCCATGCGTGAAGAACGGGCTCACTTCGAGTGCGATTCGCAGGTGCGGCCATCCGAAGTCGACTTCGACTTCGACCACCCCGCTGTCGCCGACGTCGCCGACGTCGTCGCCTCCGTTGACGACGCGCACCGCGTAGTTCCGGACCCACCCCTTGAGCCCGGCTCGCCGCAGCCACCGTCCGACCTGTTGTTCCTTCCCGCTCCTATGCCCAATCCCGTCCGAACGTTCAGCCAGCAGGCTGAGGAGCAGCTGGCGCTGGTGAACCGCGTGCGCAGGAGTCTCCGCAAGGCGTCTCCGTATTTGGTCGACGGTTGTGAGGCGATGCGCCAGCGCGTGATCAAGGCAGCGTTCCACGGTGGCCTCGTCAACGAAACGCGGGAGGAGCACCAGCGTCTCGGCGGGTGTCGTGACTCGTGTTGTCAACCATGCCGTGCTGCGGGGAGCGGTCGATTGCCGCACAACGGTGATCCCGGCCCGGCGCACGTGCCGGACCGCCACGACGCTGAGCACGGCGTTCGCGGTTCTCAGTAGGCGGGCGGGTACGGGCATCTCGTGGACCAGCGCGGCCGAGGTGGCCGCGACAATGGACCCCGGCACCACCAGTGCGGCCGCCAGCGCTCGCTGCTCGGGCGTCCCCGCAAATGGAGCGAGCCGCATCACCTCCCTGAACACCGGGACGAGTGCTCCGGCGTCTCGACGTCGGGCGAGGGCGTGCTTGTCGACGCCGCACGTCGTGGCTTGCTCGACCGTGATGAGACCGAGCTGTTTGGCGGCGATTCGACGGATGCGCGCGTCGAGGTCGAAGGTGGAATGGGTGTGGCGCATGGCCAACCTCCCGGAACGAGGCGATTGTGCACGACGGGGGAAGCGAGCGGCCCCACTCTCGCCGGTCCGTGTGACAGCGGTCGATGCTCGTGCACGCAGTCGCTCAGGGAGCGACTACTTGCACGAGAACCTCCCGAGTCCCGCCAAACGCCGCCGCGATCGCTGCTGCGAGCACCGGTGCGTTCGTCGCGTCGCCGACGCGAGCCTTGGCTTCGAGTCGTCCGCAGACGTCGGCGAGGTCGGTGGCGCGGAAGCTGGCGGCGTTGGACTTGAGCGTGTGCGCGTGCCGGCGGAGGACGTGGATGTCGCCCGTTGCGGCCGCGTCGGCGAGCTGGGCGACGAGTGACGCACCGTTGTCGAGGAACGACGCCACCAACCGGCCCATCGCCTCCGGGGTCGAGGCGATCGTGCGGAGGCGGTCGAGCGCGGCGACGTCGAGCACAACTGCGGGCGCGACCTCGGGGATCGCCTGCGGCCGCCTGAGGACGATGCGTGTTGACGAGGGCGACCGCGAGCTCTTCGGGGCGGATCGGCTTGGACAGGTAACCGTCCATGCCAGCGGCCAGGCAGGCCTCGCTGTCGCCCTGCATGGCGTTGGCCGTCATGGCGACGATGTGGACGTCGCTGCCCGACGCCCGGATGCGACGTGTCGCTTCGAGGCCATCCATCTCGGGCATCTGCACGTCCATCAGGACGAGGTCGTACGGCAGCGTCGCCACTCCCTCGACGGCTTCGAGCCCGTTCGAGGCAACGTCGGCGCGGTAGCCCATCGACTCCAGCACGAGCAGCGCGATCTGCTGGTTCACGGTGTTGTCCTCCGCCAGCAGGATGCGCAGCGGATGGCGCTCACCGAGCGTCTTGGTGTCGACCGGGGCGATGACTTCGGCCGTTGCGCCGTCGGTCAGCAGCGACACGAGGACGTCGAAGAGCTGGGACTGCTTGACCGGCTTGGTGAGCACCGCGGCGAACACCGGGTCGAGGCGCTCGGCCCCACCGAGCGAGGTGTAGAGAACGAGCGGGAGTGACGGATACGAAGCACGCAGACGATTCGCGAGCTCGAGTCGATCCGGAGCACGACCTCACCGACTGGCCATCTGCTTGTCGACTACCGCGTCATCCGGTAGGCGAGACTACGAAACGGTTTCGTCGCTGCGAGCAGTCGATTGATGCGCTTCAGAATTGCTCGATCCTCGGCACCCAATGCGTGTAGTCGGACCACGCGCTTTGGTCAAAGACCAGTCGCATCAGATCAAGTCGCCGCCTCTGTCGTCGTTGACCTCGATCAGCTCGTGCTCGACGACTTCGCCACGACGAGTCCTCTCAAGTGACTCTATGAGGCGACGAGTGTTGAACGGGTTTCGCAGCAGGTAATTCGTTTCTTAGATGCTGTTCCATTCAGCCTCCGAGACGAGAACAGCAGTGCCCGACCGGGATGAGATGTGCACCACCGCGCGGTCGTCATTCACCTGCTTGATCAGCGGGAACAGGTTCTTCCGAGCTTCTGAAGCGGTGATCGTTGTCATGGTACGAGTTATCGTACCATGACATGCTCGAAGGCGGTTTTGCCCGGTTCGGCCTGCCGAGTTGCCCTACCAGCACGGCGGCGGGTGGTTCGTCGGCCTGAGCGACGCGAACAGCCGCTTCGGTGTTCCGATGGTAGGACGCTATCGGTAGGATGGAATGGTGAGTGTCGAAAAGTTCAGTGTTTCGTTGGACCCTCAGCTCGGGCAGGCACTGCGGGCGGCCGCTCAGGCCGATGACACAAGTGTCTCTGCGTGGCTCGCCACCGCGATTCGCCAACGACTCCGCCATATCGCCCTGGGAACAGCTCTCGACGAGATCATCGCCGAGCAAGGCTGGTCGCGTGCTGAGCTATTGGACGAAGCCCCGGTACCACGGCGAACGAAGCGCTCGGCCCGATGACGCTCGTCCTCGATGCCGGCGCGCTCATTGCCATCGAACGACGTGAGCGAGCAACAATCGCGCGCTTGGTCCGCGCCCACGAAGAGGCTGAACCAGTGGTCACCAGCGCTGCCGTCGTGGCTCAAGTGATCCGCAACCCTGCTCGTCAAGTCACCCTTGAACGGGTTCTGGCCGGCGTCGACGAAAAGCCGCTCGACAGCGAAGCGGCTCGACGGGTCGGGCATCTCTTGGCGTCGAGCCGCACGTCCGACGTCGTTGACGGCGCGCTGGCGCTCCTTGCGTCCCCCGGCGACGAAGTGTTGACGTCGGACCCCAAAGATCTCCGAACCCTCCTCCCAAAGCGAACGATCCGGGTCACTTTTGTCTAGAACTCGAGAATCTTGCGAGCGTCGACGTTCGTCGCCGGCATCATCATCCTGCACGGCAGCGGCCGCACCCAACGCATCGATGACCGACATCGCCAGCCTTGGGAGCGATTCGCTCAATTGA
>JAYUDQ010000430.1:0-1758 GCA_043739745.1 Acidimicrobiia bacterium
GTGTGAAGGCCTGGCCAAGACCGGTGTTGCCACCGGTCACGATGGCGTTCTTGCCACCGAGGCCAAAGCAGTCCATGTTGAAGTCCCTGATCGTCACTCGTGCTCACTGTCGTGCCAGCCGTGTATACACGCGAGATCCTGCACCGTAGCGGGCCGACCACGTTCGTGCTCGCGCGCCAAAATGTTACCAGGGCGCCCCGGCCAACGCTGCTCAGCGGCTCGACGGCTTCGACATCGGTCGCTGGCGCGCTGTAGCCGAATACGGTGAGCATGAAGCACTCCTTGAGGAGCAGGCGGGTCTGCATCCATTCCCACCCAGGTTGCTCATCTACTGCCGGACGATGTCCGAACACGGTCGCCAAGCTTCGGTGCTGAACCGATCCCGGGAGGTTCCGGCGGCCCCGACTGTCCGTTCGGCGCGATCGGAACCCTGTACTTCAAGCTCGATGCAGCCACCGGCAAGCAAGCCGCAGCCCTCGGCACGGCGCCGTTCACCTACGACGTCACGCTGGTTCTGGACGGCGCCACCTACACCGCCCACGCCATCTGGCCAACCAACGAGATACCCCACAACGCACCGAACGTCGCGCTCCACTTCGACCGCCACTGCCCGCACCCACCCCTGATGTCGAGTCCTCACCATCGACGCCACCGGGAACGGAACCCGTCATCAATCGAGCTCAGCCGGGAACAGACGATCCCCTGAGCGCGCCGGTGACGAGTGTTGTGTAGGCCGTCCCAGATCTGGACGAGAGGGCCGGGCAATGGGACGTCGACGAATGCGGCTCGACGCGATGCGTCACTCGAACGCCGAGGGGCGCCGACCGGCCGATGGAAACGTGACCGTCGCTGAAGTCCTCACGCGTTGGAAGGGGCGATCGCTCGCCAGCCGCGAACTGTCCCAAAAGCACCAGCGATCGCATCCGTACGTCGTCGGCCTCAGAGGATTTGCGCCCTGCGGCGGACGTTGTCGATGGCCTCGTCGAACGTCGGCAGCTCTCCCCACACCAGATCAGCAAGGCGCGTATACCCGTCTCGTAGTGCCTCAGCAACTGCGTCGTCTCCGCCGAACGCGACGCTGGTCGCGAAACCGCCTTCGGGCCGCGGTGTGAACGGCCAACCAGCGGCCGCGCTGCGCTCATCGACGTCGACCATGAGTTCGGCGATCCGACCATCGACGAGGGCCTCGTTCACGCGGTCACTGCTGAGAAGCATGGCCGTGTCGTACAGATGCCGAGCGCCGTTCCTCAGTGCCGTGTGGTCCCGGACCGACGCCCGGTGGTGCAGGAAAGCCAGCTTCTCGGCAAGGGTCCGTTCAGCTGCAAGCACCGTGACCTGGAATACGGCGAGGTCCGAGTAGTCATCGACGGCGGCAGGGTCCGTGTCACCGGCCACCTGCGACATCAGCGACCGAACCGGTAGCCGCTCGTTCGGCCACGGTCCGCCGCGCGAGCCCATTTCGAGTAGCACACCGGGCGTGAGGAACCCGACCGAACGCCTAATGGTGTAGGAGTAACGCGCGTTGAGATATCCCCTGCCCTCGTGCTCGCGTTCATAGGCAACACCGAGATCTTCGCTCGCACGTTGCGCCACTTTGCGCAGGAGACGCTTCAACGCGTGTCCCGTCTGTTGGCAGACAACCAGCACGTCGATGTCCTCCGAGAACCGTTTGATGATCCCGTAGGCCTTGGAAAGGCTGGTGCCACCTTTGAACACGAGATCGTCGATGCCGGAGAGTGGCGTGGTTGCACTTCTGAG
>JAYUDQ010000431.1:0-1758 GCA_043739745.1 Acidimicrobiia bacterium
GGCGGATGCGTCGTGGTGTCCTCTGGGTTCGTCGGGATCCCTGACCGGAACCCCCGGTCGCAGCGAACCATCATGGCTGTCGCGAGAAGGCCGATCCAAGCGAGTCCTTGCTCTTTCCGCATAATGATGATTAGCATTCTGGAAGGGAGGTACCATGGTCGATGAGGTAGGGCAGCACCGTGACCGCTGTGCGATCGTCGGCGTCGGCCAGACGGCGTTCTCCCGGAGCTCCGGCAGGTCGGTCCTGAGCCTGGCCACCGAAGCGTCGCTGGCCGCGATCCACGATGCCGGGCTCGCACCATCCGACATCGACGGGATCGTCCGATGCGACTTCGACGTGGTCGGCCATCACGACCTCGCGAACGCCCTCGGCCTCAACGACCTTTCGTACTGGGGCTTCGCCGGACCCGGCGGGAACGCGCCGGCTGCGCTGATGGCACAGACGGTCGGCGCGATCATGTCCGGGCAGGCGAAGAACGTCCTGATGTTCCGGTCGCTGAACGGACGTTCCGGGTTCCGGCTCGGCAAGGGCAGGACCCAGATGCAGAGCGGACCGCTCGGCGGGAACGGCAGCTACGACGAGTACTTCGGGCCGTACGGCCTCGCGTCACCCGGTCAGGCCTGGGCCATGCTGGCGCAACGCCACATGCACGAGTACGGGACGACGAGCGAGCAGCTCGGCGCGATCGCGCTCGCCTGCCGGGAGAACGCGCATGCGAACCCCGGTGCGCAGATGGGCGGTCGGACGATGACCATGGACGACTACCTCGCCTCGCCCATGATCTCCTCGCCACTGCGCCTCAACGACTACTGCCTCGAGACCGACGGCGCGTGCGCGGTCGTCGTGACGAGCGCCGAACGGGCGGCCGATTGCGCCCGGCCTCCGGTCCTCGTTCGGGGTGTGGCGCTGGGGGCGGTGCCGGGGATGCAGGGCGGCATGGTGTTCCCGACGCTGCTGCGGCCGGACCCGCTCGTGCAGCCGGCGGAGGCCGTGGCCCGCAAGCTGTACGCACACGCCGGGATGGGACCAGAGGACATCGACGTCGCGCAGCTGTACGACTGCTTCACGATCACGGTGCTGGTGCAGCTGGAGGCCTACGGCTTCTGTGCACCCGGTCAGGGCGGGCCGTTCGCCGAGAGCGGCGCGATTGCAAAGGGGGGCTCGCTGCCGATCAACACATCCGGTGGGAACCTGTCCGATGGCTACATCCACGGCATGAGCCACATCGTCGAGGGGACAAGACAGCTGCGGGGCGAGTCGACCGCACAGGTCCCCGGCGCCGAGACGTGCCTGGTGACATCGGGACTGCCAGTTGTCTCCGGCGCCATGATCCTCCGGAAGGCGTGAGAGGCCAAATGGGTGCCGATGCGGCGGGCGGCGACATCCTCCCCGGCGACGTCATCCACGGAGTGCCCTGCGTGACCGATCCCGACACGGCGGGATTCTTCGAAGCGGCGAAGCGGGGAGAACTGGCGGTGAAGGCGTGTGCCGGATGCGGGCTGGTCCTGCACCTGCCGAAGGCGTACTGCCACCGATGCGGTGCATGGGACACGGTCTGGAGGACGATCCCGCCGACGGGCACGGTGTACACGTGGACGACGACCGAGCGGGCCCTGCGCGACGGCTTTCCGCCGCCTTACACGGTCGTGCTCATCGACCTCGACGGCGCGCCGGGGGCACGGCTCGTCGGCCACCTCCCGGGACGGCCCGAGCTGACCGTCGGCATGGCCATGCGCGCCGAGTTCGTCGCGCTGAAC
>JAYUDQ010000432.1:0-4857 GCA_043739745.1 Acidimicrobiia bacterium
CGGACTCGTTGCGCGACGTGTTGGTCGCGTCCGCAGCGTTCGGCGACCGCGACTTCCTGGTGTTCGAGCAGGAGCGACTGACGTATCGCCAGCACTTCGATCTCGTTGCCGGCCTCGCGGTGCGCATGCGCGACGTCTATGGGGTCGGCCCAGGCACGCGTGTCGCCATCGCGATGCGCAACTATCCGGAATGGATTGTTGCCTTCTGGGCGACGCAGGCACTCGGTGCGGTGAGTGTTCCGCTGAATGCGTGGTGGACCGCGCCTGAGCTCGCGTACGGCCTGCAGGACAGCGGTGCGACGGTCGCGTTCCTGGATGGCGAGCGCTACGAGAGGATCGCCGAACTCCTGCCGAATCTGCAGTTGCGGGCCACGGTGGTCACGAGGTACGACGGCGACCTGGCACCAGGTGTCGAACGGTGGTCGTCTGTCCGCGACGCGCTGCCGCTCGGCGTTGCCCTGCCCGAGGCGGCCATTGCGCCGGAGGACCCTGCGACGATCTTGTACACGTCGGGCACGACGGGCCGGCCGAAGGGGGCGGTCGGGTCGCAGCGCAATCATCTGACGAACTGGATGGTGATGGCCATGTTCGGCTCGCTCGGACGCGTCGATGGACCGGCCCCGAGCACCCTCATCGTGTTCCCGCTGTTCAGCATCTCCGGGTTGATGCTGATGTACGTCTATGCAGGGATGGGCGGCAAGGTCGTGCTCCAGTACCGGTGGGACGTCGACGATGCGCTCGCCATCCTCGAACGGGAGCAGGTCACGGCGTTCTCGGCGGTTCCCACCATCCTGCGTGCGCTGCTCAGTTCGCCGAAGCTCGCCGAGCACGATCTGTCGTCGATCGTGAGCATGGCTGCCGGTGCTGCGCCGGTGCCGCCTGAACTGCTCGCCCGCATGGGCACCTTGCGTAAGGGCATCGGCGTCACCCATGGCTACGGGATCACCGAGGCGACAGGCGGGGTGGCGGTCAACGCCGGTCCCGGAGTCGTGGACCACCCAACGAGCGTGGGCCGTCCACTACCGATGGTCGACCTGCGGATCGTGGACCCCGACACCGGCGCAGATGTACCCAACGGGGGGGTCGGTGAGATCGTGTTCAAGGGACCCAACGTCATTGCCGGCTACTGGAACGATCCGGCGGCGACGGCCGCAGCGTTCTTGGACGGCTGGTTCCGCAGTGGCGACATCGGCTACGTCGACGATGACGGCATGCTGTTCGTGGTCGACCGCCTCAAGGACGTGATCATCCGCGGCGGCCAGAACATCTACTGCGCGGAGGTAGAGGCCGCCATTCAGGGCCATCCCGGAATCGCTGAGGTCGCTGTGGTCGGCCTTGCCCACCCGACACTCGGTGAAGAGGTGGTGGCCGTCGTGGTGGTCGAACAGGGAACGGTTTCGGACGAAGCACTGCGCGCATATCTTTCCTCGCGCCTCGCCACGTACAAGGTACCGGCGGTGATCGTGCACCGGGACGACCCGCTTCCGCGTACGGCTACTGGCAAGGTTCTCAAGCGTCAGCTGCGCGACGAGTTGCAACGGTCACCGCTCGAACAATTCTCGGAGAACGGCCAGCGCGCGTTCCAAGACGGCATCGTCAACCAGGCCAAGCCGTTTGACCAGGCGTGAGCGGTCGAGCGTTCGCAACTGATCGCAGAGCAGCAGACCGCTTGTGCGTTTGAACTCGACAGGCACGCGGAAGTGAGCAGGACTGCTCCCGCTGGTAAGTGGCACTGCGGTGACCGTTGCCAGAAAGCGGTTCATGCTGTCGGGCGAAACAATCAAACAAGGTCGGGCCTTGCGAATCTCACTGCCGACCGTGGGATCGAGGCTGGCTATCCATACTTCGCCGCGCAGGATCGTTCTGCGTGTCACCATCCTCGTTCGTCATCACCCTTGTTGGCGAACGACAGCCATGCGTCCGAATCAGCATCGACAGACTCGGCGCCGATCCGCTTCGCGTCGGCCTCCCACCCGTCGCGCACCGCACTTTTCACGGGCGTGGCGATCACACGACCATCTTCGACGACCAACTCCATGGCCACGCCCGTCTCGACGCCAAGTGCCCTGAGAATTGGCTTCGGAAGAATCATTCCCGTGGAGTTGCCCATTTTTCGGAGTGACGTTTGCATGTCCTAACGTAAGCACGCCGTACTAACATTTGCAAGTGGTTTGCGGCACAGCACGGCCTGCACAACGATCTCTGAATCAGTCGTAGGCGAGTCCGCCGAGGACCATCGCTGCGAATCCGCTGCCGATATCCTCGGCAGAAGCAGGCGATTGGTGCGGGTCGTACCAGCGGTTCGTCCAGCCGACCATGCCGATGATGCCGTAGGCGATGACCTTGGCCGTTGCCACGGGTCGGATCGTTCCGGCGTCGATGCCTTCCTGCACTATGGCGATGATGGCCTCGTCATATCGCTTGTTCACACCGCGCATATGGCGTGACCACGCGGACCGCGAACCGGCCACATGCGTCAGGTTCTCTCGTATGTACACATAGAGAATCGGGTAATGCGTGGCGTAGGACGTCATCAGCGATTCGATGAGGAGTTGGAGCTTCTCGGGCGCGGTGGCGGCGGAGTCACGTATCCGTTCGGCTGTGGCGACGTTCTCCTCGGACACCCCGCGCACGACCTCGTCGAACAGCTCCTCCTTGCTGGAGATGTAGTAGTAGAGCGAGGCGCGGTCCGTACCCATCTCGTCCGCGACGGCGCCGATCGTGGTCCCCTGGTATCCCTTCCGATAGAAGACCCGCGCCGCGGCCGTTGCGATCTCCCGCCGACGGGTCTGGTACGCGCCGGTGGCGTCCTTGCGGGCGGCCTCGCGCCGCCGCTCGATGGCGCTATGGGCCCGAGGAGGCTTGGCCCTCGGCCGCGGGTTCGTGGTCATGTCCCCAGCATGCCCGTCATCGCGCCTGCCACCTCGGCTCCCGCTTCTCGCTGAAGGCCCCAGCGTTCGTCTTCCGGTGAAGTCACGTTTCGCCCCGAGTCGCGTTCCGAGTACCGGTCCGAGGAATTCCACACTAGTGTGGAGTCGACTCGCAGGGAGAATCTGCGGTGATGACCGGGGGCCGTGATGGATGACCAGGACGTGGCGATCGTCGGCGGTGGCACCATGGGGACCGGAATTGCGTACGTGTTTGCGCTGGCCGGCTTCGCGACGACAGTGGTCGAGCCGGACGGGGATCGTGCCTCGCAGATGATGGCGGAGATCGAGGGTGCGGCCGCCGGAGCGGTGGGACGGGGCAAACTCGATGCAGCGGGTGCGGAAGCGCTCCGGGGCCGTGTGTGCCGGGTGCCGTCGATCGCCGAACTGGGTGATGGCCTGGTGCTGGCGGTCGAGACCGTGCCGGAACGAGCCGAGCTCAAAGCCGCTGTGCTCTCCGAGTTGGAGGCCCACGACGCGCGGGTACTGGCGTCCAACACGTCCTCGATCTCGATCGCTCAGCTCGCGACGGGGCTGTCGCGACCCGAGCGGTTCCTCGGCATGCACTTCTTCAACCCCGTGTGGTCCTTGGCCCTGGTGGAACTCATCCGCGGCGCAGCGACGAGCGCCGAAACGATCGAAGCCGCCACCTCGCTCGTTGGAAGAATCGGCAAGCAGCACATTTTGGTCGCCGATGTACCCGGCTTCGCTACGAGCCGCCTTGACCTGATTGCCGCACTGGAGGCGATGCGAATGCTCGAGGACGGCGTGGCATCCGCAGCCGACATCGACCGCGCCGCGGAGCTCGCGTACCGGCACCCGGTCGGCCCGCTGCGACTGAGCGACATCGTCGGTCTCGACGTGCGCCTCGACATTGCTCGCCAGCTCGAACAGACCTACGGCGAGCGCTACCGGGCGCCGCAGATCCTGGTCGACCTGGTGGCAGAAGGCCGACTCGGCCGCAAGACCGGTGGCGGCTTCCACGACTGGCCGGTAGCCGGCCACTGAGCCGATGGGTCGAATGCCAGATATTGGCAATCCCGGTCATTCCACACTAGTGTTGACAAAAGCAGATCTGCCGAACGGAGAACCGCAAATGCCACTCGCTGCCATCGTCGGATCGGACCTGATCGACAGACCGTCATGACCGACTCCGCAAGCCCTGTCCCAACAGCGAGCCCTGTCGCAACCGGCGACCCGAATTTCAGCTATGCGGGAGTTGTACGGGCGCAGGCCCGCATCCGGCCCGACGCGCCGGCACTCACGTTCGGCGATGCCATTCTCACCTTCGCCGACCTCGACCGTCGCAGCAGCCAGGCTGCGAACGCGCTGATCGCCGCGGGAGTGGGTCCCGGCGATCGTGTCGCTGTGCTGTCGAAGAACGCGCCGGTGTTCTACGAGCTCGCGTTCGCGTGCAGCAAGGCCGGCGCAGTTCTGGCCGGGCTGAACTGGCGCCTCGCACCACCCGAGATCACCGCCATCGTGGCCGACGCCGAGCCGACGGTGATCGTCGTGGCCGATGAGCAGCGCGTGCTGCTGAGTGCCGAAGCCCTTGGCACGCCGGGGATCGCGTTGGTGCTCAGCCTCGACCGCGAGTACGAGGCATTCATCGCCTCGGCGTCCGCTGTCGACCCGGCCGTTGTCACCGGCCCGGACGATCCGACGCTCCTGCTCTACACATCGGGAACCACAGGCGTCCCGAAGGGCGCGGAGCTCACGAACCGGAACGCGTCGTTCTCGGAGCGGCTGGCCCGCGAGACGTGGCTGTTCACCACCGAGAGCGTCAACCTCGTCGGTATGCCCATGTTCCACATCGGAGGGATCGGGTATGGCATGTCCGCCATGATCGTAGGTGGACATACGATCCTCATACGCGAGTCCGATCCGACCACGATCATCACAGCCATCGAGAAGCACCGCGTCACGCATG
>JAYUDQ010000433.1:0-4851 GCA_043739745.1 Acidimicrobiia bacterium
GGGATACTGCGCGGGCAGGGCCATCCCGACCTTCATCGGTCTCCTCGCAACTCGTCGGGCAAACAATATGTATACATAGGATCGGTGGTTCAGGTTCCGGACAGGCGTTCGACGACCGGCGCGAAAGCCTCCATCGCAGCGCGCCCAACAGTGACGTAGCTGATGCCGTACTGCTCGCGCCGCTCGATGATCTGCGCGCATATCTCATCTACCGAGCCGACGAGTGCGTGCGGGTGCTCGCCGAACTGCTCGCCCGTCAGTCCCAGCATCGGACCCATCTTCTCGAGCGTTCCGGCCCGCTGCGGGGTCACGATGGTGAAGTAGGCACCGATCTCGATCTCCAAGGCGTCGAAGCGCTCGCCCGCTCCAGCCCGGATCCAGCCGATCTTGCTCTGTGTCAGCTCTGCCGTCGACGAGCCGACACCCGCGGGTCCGATCTTGCCCGACTCGTTGTTGAAGTTCAGCGACACGATGTCCGCTTCGCGCCCGGCGATGCCGAGGATGCGCTGGGCGCCGCCTCCGATCATCACCCGCGGCATCGTGCGACCCGGACGCGCCACGGGCTTCGGCAGGCCGTCGAACCCCACCGCATGCACGTGGGTGCCCGTCACGTTCGCCTCCCCGGGCCCCATGCAGGCCCGGATGACACTCAGAGTCTCGACCATGCGGTCGATGCGCACGCCGGCGGGGTCCCACTGCACACCGATGGCCTCGTACTCGCTGCGGACCCATCCGGCACCGAGGCCGATCTCCAGACGCCCGTCGCTGAACATGTCGATCGTGGCCAGTTCCTTGGCCAGCACGACCGGGTTGTGGTAGTCGGTGCACAGCACGCGGCAGCCGATGCCGATCGTGCTCGTCGCCTCGGCGGCGACCGCCATGGCCGGAATGGCCGCCAGGTTCTGCACGGGATGGTTGGCGGCGGACAGTGCCGCACCCGGGCCGATCACGTGGTCGGCGAGATGGAACGTGGCATACCCCATCGACTCTGCCGTGCGGGCCTGCGTGCGGAACTCGGCCGCGGAGTCGGCGGCGTAGGACTGCACACCGAATCGGAACGGCTTCGGTGCGGCCGTCATGTCGCCGCCGCCTCGAGTGCCGCCGGAGCAAGCGCGGGCACAGACAGCACCGTGATCTGCCCGGTGTTGCCGTCCATCTCCACGAGAGCGCCGTTCGGGATGCGATCCGTGGCGTCGGTGACCGAGACGATGCACGGCAGCCCCAACTCGCGGCTCACGATGATGGCGTGGCTGATCTGCCCGCCCACGTTCACGATGACGCCCCCGGCGGCCATGAACAATGGCGTCCATGCCGGATCGGTGAGCGGCGCAACGAGGATGTCGCCCGGTTCGAGGGCGGTCGGATCGGCCGGGTCGAGGATCACCCGTGCAATGCCCCGCACCACACCTGGACACCCGGGCACCCCGGTCAGCACGTCACCCTCTGCCGCCCGCGCCGCCATCGAGGCGCCCTTGCGAGCCCACTGCGAAAGCGGCGGCACGTTGCCGTCCTTGATGAAGAACGGCGGCTCCAACAGCCACAGTTCCTGCCAGTCGGCGTAGCGTTTGGCAAGCAGCTCGCGCATCGTCGTCGGGTCGGCGACGAAGGATTCGAGCTCGTCGTTGAGCAGCATGAAGACATGCGACGCATCGGCCAGGTTGCCGGCTTCGGCGTGCCGGCGGCCGAGCTCGCGAAAGATCATCCGGCCCTCGTGCACGACGCGGATGATGTTCGTCTTGGTGCGTTCCCGGAAGCCGAGCTGATGCGACGCCGCAAGCGCCGCTTCGAACTGTCCGCTCAGCTCGTCGCTGCCGAGGGCCGCGACCTTGGCCCGCACTTCGATCGTCATCTGCTCGCGCTCTGCGGCACGCGCCGCGTTGCGGATGCGGGGTGACTCCTCGTCGCGCTGCAGTCGGATGCGGTCGAGCGCAGCGAGGGCGATGGCCGGCTTCGTCTCCCATGTCTCCGCGCTCATCTCCCACTCGTTCGGTCCCCGAGAGCCGTACTCGGCCAGGAAGGCCCGGCCCTCGTCGAGGAACTTCTGGGCATCGACCGAACCCTCACCGGCGCCATCAGCTGCGGTTGCGTCCAAGCGCGGCAGCACGTCGGCGACGCCAAGGTCGAAGGCTGCGGTGAGCGATGGCGAATGACGCACCATCCGCGAGAGGTCCCAGAGGGCGTAGTTCGGCTCCGCCGAGTCGACCTCACCGATGCCCGCGACGAGCTTCATCGGAATGGTCGCATCGCCGATCGCCTGACCCACGGCGAAGAGGATTCCCGGCGCGATGCCTGACGATCCGGATGACACCGTGTGGCTCTCGAACAGCTTCTGCAGCATCGGCTGGTGGGTCCGCGCCAGGGCAACGAGCTCGACATCCGAGAGCGACGCGAGGTCGGGCCGGTTGGCCCGTAGCGCCCGGGTCTGGGCCTTCTCCTCGTCGATCTCCGGCCATTTCGTCGCGGTCATCACCCAGCCGAGGTGCTCCAGGATCCGCGGCACGTACTCCGGCTTGTCATCGTCGGCATGGGGGACGTAGGGCGGCACGTCCGGGTGCTCGCCGAAGAAGGCGAGGTCGAGCTGTTCGACCGTCACCACGGGGCTGCGGACGCCCTGCATCCGCACGTTCGCGAGGTTGATGTAGAAGTACCCGCCGAAGAATCCGCACACGGCCGGCGGCGCATCCGTGTACTCATCAAGCGTCGTGCAGCCGCCGCGGACGTAGCCATCCCGCCATCCGGGGCAGATCCCGCGGTCCCAGGTGAACTGCTGACCAAGCGGGCTCGCCGGCGTGGGGAGCACCTCGCCGGAGTTGGCACGGGTGTAGTGGGGCCAACGCAGGCTCGGGGGCCAGTCGGTGATCCAGCGATCTTGCACAGTCACGCTCCAGTGGGTTTCGACGTATCGCAGTTCGTGTTGCTTTCGTGTTGCGGTCGCTTCGCTGCGGGTCGGCACGGCGATGCAGCACGAAACTACTCGGTGAGTTAATTTTGCGCATGTCAAACGTCACACGTGCACGTGTGGTGCCCTTCCGATCGGCTGGAGGCAGCCCATGACTCTTGAAACGAGACACTCTTTCTGCCGGGTATGCCATGCCGCATGCCCGATCGCGGTCGATGTGGATACGGCCGATGCGCAGTTCCCCGGTGGCCGGGTGGTCGCCGTACGGGGCGTGCCGGAGGACCCGCTGTTCGAGGGCTACACCTGCATCAAGGGCCGGCAGCTGCCCGAACAGATGCACCAGCCGAGCCGCCTGCGCACCCCGCTGCGGCGAGCCGAAGGAGGACACTTCGAGACACTTGCGAGCGCAGTCGCGTTCGACGAGATCGCCACCCGTCTCCGCTCCATCATCGACACGTACGGGCCACGGTCAGTGGCTTCGTACACGGGCACGGGCGGCTACCAGAACTCGGTTGCGGTGCCCACGGCGCGGGCCTGGCATCAGGGGCTCGGCTCGCCGTCGTTCTACACGTCGGTCACCATCGATCAGCCGGCCAAGACCACGGCGCCGTTCCGCCTGGGCATGTGGGAGGCCGGCTATCAGAACTTCCGCGACGCCGACGTGCTGATGGCCATCGGTTACAACCCGATGGTGTCGAGCTATGGCGCGGTGGGCGGGCTGCAGGGCACGAACCCCTTCACCGTCATGCGGAGGGCGAAGGCGCGTGGGATGAAGCTCATCGTGGTCGACCCCCGCCGAACCGAGTTGGCCACCTTCGCCGACGTGTTCCTGCAGATCCGTCCCGGCGAGGACCCGACGCTGATGGCCGGCATGATCAACATCGTCCTGTCCGAGGGGTTGATCGACCACGAGTTCTGCGACTCGTGGGTCGCCGACCTCGATGCCCTCGGTCGATCCGTCAACCGCTTCACGCCCGAGTACACCGCCGATCGCTGCGGCATCGACGTTGACGATCTGCGCACTGCGGTACGCATGTTCGCGGCCGGCCCACGCGGAACCGCGGGCACAGGAACAGGCCCGAACATGGCACCGCGGAGCAGCCTCACCGAGCATCTCATGATGACGCTCAACACGATCTGTGGGCGAGTCAACCGTGCCGGCGACATCCTCGAGAGCGGGATGTTCCTGTATCCGGAAACGCCGAGACGGGCGCAGGTGATCGCGCCACGCCCGCCGGTGACCGGCCACCCTTCGCGTATCCGAGGCCTGCGCGGCTACCGCGGCGAGATGCCGACGGCCACGCTGGCCGAGGAGATCCTGCAGCCTGGCGAGGGGCGTATCCGGGCGCTGATCGTCAGCGGCGGAAACCCTGCGGTGGCCTGGCCGGACCAGGAACTGACGATGCGGGCGCTGCGGGATCTGGAGCTCCTCGTCGTCCTCGACCACCGCATGACGGCCACAGCCGAGATGGCCCACTACGTCATCGCTCCCAAACTGTCGCTGGAGCGGGCCGACATTCCCCACCTCATGGACCGCTGGTTCCGGGCGCCCTATACGAACTACTCCCCCGCCACGATCACGGCCACCGACGATGTGCACAACGAGTGGGAGGTCTTCTGGGAGCTCGCGCGCCGCCTCGGCTCGGACATCCCGCTCCCCGGTGGCAACGTGCCGATGGACCGAAAGCCCACAGACGATGAAATGATCGACCTCGCCTACGCCAACTCCCGCATGCCCCTCGACGAAGTGCGCGCGAATCGCGGCGTCGTCCACGAGGAGCTGGCCATGGTGGCGCAGCCGGCCGACCCTGACGCGTCGGCGAAGTTCACGGTGGCACCCGACGACCTGATGGACGAGCTCGCCATCGTCCGTCGAGAAGCACTCGGCGCCGACACCGACTTTCCGTTCCGACTCGTCAGCCGGCGCTTGAAGGCGGTGCTCAACTCCCTCG
>JAYUDQ010000434.1:0-1754 GCA_043739745.1 Acidimicrobiia bacterium
TCGTTGGGGCGCATGGTGCAGGGAAACTGGATGTCGGCGCGTACGTCATCCACGATCGGCTCGACGGTGAGGCACAACTCGACGGTGGCGCGAGGCTCGAGGTCCACGTTCCAGACGAGGGTGCCGAGAGCAAGATCCACGCGGTCGGGTTGCGGATGACACTCGATGCGACTCCCCGTGTGGGGGTCGTTCGGCGCCGCGATGCGCCAGGCATCGCCATCGGGTACCAGTGTTCCGGGTTCGCTGCCGTGTCCGGCCTTCACATCGAACAGGTGGGCGAAGTCCGCGCCGATGCGGAGGGCGACGTCGACCGCGACGGCCGACCCGGTCGGATTGGCGAGCTCGATGTCTTCACGGAGCCCGTCGCCGATCCATCGGCGACGCACCATGAGCAGAGCATCGCCCTCAGGCTCGTGACCGGAGCGCAGTCGTTGCACGAATACCCCGGAAAACGGCGAAACGGCGGTCCCGGTCAGGATCTCGATCTCCCGCCCGGGTGTGCGCACGGTGAACTCGGACAGATGACGCAGGTCGTCGTGCAGCAACCCATGGGTGGCGTCCCACATGTCACCGGCGTCGTCGCTGATGGCAAAAGTCCGACCGTCCACCAGCGTGACGTCGTGGGGCTTGGAGGCGGGAACGTCCGCCCCGTCCCGATCCAGCGGGCCGGTGGTGTCCATCAACTGAACTCTCTTCCACCTGCATATGCCGCGGCAATGGTGGGTATGCCCTCCTCGACCGAGACGCGAACGAGACGGAGCGAAATGTCGATCGGGGTTTTCGCAGTGACGTGTCCAGGCTGTGGAAGCGCGCTCAGCGCCCAACGTCGCCCCCAGCGGTGCGATGTGTGCTCGGAGACGTATCTCGTGCGGATGGGCCATGTCCTCAGGTTGAGTACGAGCGAATCAGTCCGGCGCGAATCATGAGGATCGCCGAGATCGCGCCGATGTACGAAGCCGTGCCGCCGATCGGGTACGGCGGAACAGAACGGGTGATCGGCGCGCTGTGCGATGAGCTCGTCGTGGGTGGGCATGAGGTCACCTTGTTCGCTCCCGGCACCTCGCAGACGAAGGCCGAACTCGTCTCCACCATCGCCGAACCGCTTCGTACACGAATGACCCGGACGGAAATGCTCGAAGTGGCTCCGAGGATGCATCTCGAAATGCTGGCAGCTGCGTACGAGCGGGCCGCGGACTTCGACGTGATTCACGCGCATACCGACGTCGCAACCCTTCGGTTCGCTGCGAGCAACACCTCGGTCCCGACGGTGGTGACCCTCCACGGACGGCTCGACCTTGACGTCGCGCAACGTGAGTTCCTGCAATATCCCCAGGTGCCGCTCGTCTCGATCAGCAACCATCAGCGCGAGGCGGTATCCGGACTCGACCTGAACTGGAGGTCGACGGTCCCCAACGGTCTCGATCTCTCGCGGTATTTCGATGCGCCGTCGAGCCGAGATGGCTATCTCTGCTTCGTCGGTCGGATCAATCGCGAGAAGCGGCCGGATCTGGCCGCCGAGGTCGCGCGACGGAGCGGCATCCCACTTCGGGTTGCGGCGAAGGTCGACCCGACCGACATCGCCTATTACCAACACTTCATCGAACCCCTCTTTGCCAAACACGACGTGGAGTTCCTCGGAGAAGTGCTCGAGTACGAAAAGCCTGAGTTCTACGCCTCGGCGTCGGCCACGATCTTCCCGAGTGATTGGCCGGAACCGTTCGGCCTGGTGATGATCGAGTCGTTGGCGGCGGGGA
>JAYUDQ010000435.1:0-1753 GCA_043739745.1 Acidimicrobiia bacterium
CGTGGACCGACGCCTCCTCGGTGACGATGATCCCCGCGCCGCCCTCCGCCCGCCGCCGGTAGTACGCGAGATGTCGAGGGCTGAAGGCGCGTGCGTCGCCGAGGTTGGTCTCGTGCGGGCCGAACAGCACCCGGCTCGTCGCGGTGACGGCACCGGTGGCGCGGCCGATCAGGAGCGGTTCGAGGAGCTTCATGGCCGACGCAGTCTCGCGGACCGTCGTCCGTGCGCAAAACGGCCTCGGCTCGCCGTGTCGACCAGATCAGCGCTTCCTGGTCGTCGCCTTCTTCTTCGTGGCCTTCACGACCCGCTTGGTGGTCTTCGACGCCACCTTGGACGCCGCCTTCACAGTCGCCGCCGGCGCGCTCGGTATCGGCGCGGCTGCGATCGGCGTGAGCACGGCGCCCGCGGGTTCATCGGCCGTGAGCCAGATGCGGCCGATGCGAAAGCACAGGCTGTCCTTTGGGTCGTTCGGGTTGATGCGGAACTCGTCGACCGTCCCACCCCACGGCTTTCCGGTCTTCTTCCCGTTTCCGGCTTCGACCCCCTGGAACACTGCCGCCGGATCGTCGAGGCGGACCGCCACGATGTGCTCGTTCGGATACGACGCAATCGAGTTGGTCGGGTGACGGCCTGTCGAGTCGGTCCAGAACACGCGGGCGAAAGGCCGCCGCCGGCCACGGGTCTCGTGGAGAACGCACCGTCGTAGCTGTACTCGAACGTGAGCGTCGTGAACCGGTTGGCGTCGATCGGACCGGCAGGGAGGCTCATCACCAGACCCGGGAACTGACCGCTGGCCGTCCCGACCGTGCAGGCCGAAACCATGTTGCCGCTGAACGTCGCCCCGGCTCGGAGGCCCGACAGCTGGCGCACGTCGCCCGGCGCGTCCATGTCCCACGCGTTGCCCCCGGCCGTTGCGTAATCGAGCTTTCCGGTCGGGACGAGATCGACCGTGGGACCGCCGACGATCTCCTGCACGTCACCGGAGCCGGCGGGCGCGAGGCGGATCCAGTCGACGTCGAAGTGTCCGGGCCCGTTGAGGATGAGCCGCAGTCCCACCATGGCACCGGACCAAGCAGCCGGCAGGCCCATCGTGTTGCTGAGCGGGAGGTCGTAGGTGTTCCACCCGGCGTGCGTGGTGAACGCGGTCCCGCCCTGGCACGCCTGCGTCTGTTCCCGGCAGGAGAACCACGTTGCCGCGGAGGCAACCCCCTCGGGTGCGTTCATGCGGATCACCAGGCGGCCGTAGCGGCTTGTGTCGATCGGGACGCGGCCTCCCTCGCGACCGTGCGGGATCCCGGCCGCCGCGCCGGCCCAGACCGGGTCGAACGTCGTTGCTCCAACCGAGTCGAAATGGAGCTGCCCGCCGCTGATGGACTTGTTGGCCGCGTTCCCGGTGAACATGGCCTCGTTGGTGTTGATGACGAGGTCTTCCGCGTTCGAGAAATCCATCGGGTCGCCGAACGCGGCAACGAAGTAGTCATCGGCAGAACCCTGTGCGACCGAAGGATGCGCCGGGGCGAACGCAAGGGCAAGAACGGCGGCCAAACCAGCGGCGAACATGCGCCGGGTCCGGTAGGTGCGGTGCAGTCGGGAAGGCTACCGAGCCGACGGCAGCGATTCGAGGGGAACTCCGCTGCTGGTCACGTGGTAGGTATCCAGGCCAGCGGCTTGATGGTGACGAAGTCGTTGATCTTGACGCCCGACCGGCTGACCGTCACGAGGTTCCTGCCCAGCACCAGCGACCGGCGAATGG
>JAYUDQ010000436.1:0-1753 GCA_043739745.1 Acidimicrobiia bacterium
TCCAACTGAGCCCGGTCTGCGCCACATCGGAGGTGCAGACCGGGCTCGGTCGTCTTCTGGGCAACCGCCCTGGACTTCGCCCAGAACCTCCGCGCCTTCAACACACGATCGGCCGCCAAGCACTCGCGAGCTCATCCACTTCGACGATGACATCTGAACAGCGAGTCAGGCCGTGAGTGCGGAAACTCGCCCAAGTCTCGTCGAGCGTGATCATGCGCCAAGCAGGCGAGGCTCCCGGCTCGCACATATCGCCGGAAGTCGACGCCGACGCGGGGCTCACTGCCGCACGCACGGTTGGCGCCCCGCACTTCATTGCCGAGGTCCTCTGCAGGGCTTCCGTTCGCTGGTACTCCGCCGATCCACCGAAATTTCGAACAAATGTTCTCCGAGCTCGACGAGGCAATCCGACTCCACGAATCGGTCGGCGCGTCGTCAATGTGGGACTGGCTCGCACTCACCTAGGCCAGAACCGTTGCCGGCGGCGAGCGGGCGCGCGACACGTTGAACGAAGCAATCGTGCCTATGTACGACGAACGAAATTGGGCGGCGGTCGACGGAACGCTCGAAGTAGCACCCGTGCTGCCCGCCGGAGACGCTCCGACGGTCGCCGCCACGATCTACGGCTACCTCCAGGGCTCCCCACCGCCATGGGGTCAAGGCGGCCTCGGCATCCGAGCCCTCGCCGCGGAAGTCGTCGATGCCATACCCGACGCCGAGGTCCGCCGCGCCCGCGACGCCGCAATGGACCGCCATCAGATCGTGGCCCTCACACTCGCAGCCCTGGACGACAACTGATTCGGCAAGTGTCCCACCGTCGCTCGGGACCCTCCCCCAAGCACACCACCCATCCCGAACGCGAGCCAATGGACACCCGCCAACACCACAGAGTTCGCCCACGCAGAATCACCCTCTCGCCCGCCGAGCCTGCGCCGCATCACGGCCCAAGCCACACACCGCACAATCACACCCGATCATCGCAACAGGAGCGTCACCAACGCTAGGCCGGAGGCGCGCCCGATGCGCCGATCGGCGCTCCTTGGTATCTCCGCCGAGACCGTCGTTCTGCGCTGCGAGTTATGCGCTCGCTCGTGGATCACCCGCTCGACCATCTTCAGTCGCTCAAAATCTCATCCGCCGGGGGGCCGCACGCTGACCGGTCGGCGCCGCCACGCGATCCTCGGCATCGTCTCTGGCCACGCTGATGGGCGCGACCGCGCTGTGTGGCCGCGCGATTGAAATGGGCCGCATCGTCGCGGCGTCGGCGTGACGACGCGCCGGTTCGTGTGGCAGTGGCCGGGAACCCGTTTCAGCCTGTCAAGGCGCCGTGTAGGAAATCTTGGCACCGAAGAAGGCAATTAACGACGACATGCCGCACACGGTCATGTAGTAGTAGTACTGGCCGTTGTCCACGACGGGCGTAGCGATCGTCGAGCTTGCGATAGTGACCCGCCCCGGCTGGCCCGTCGTCTGTGCGACGGCGAGCTGATCGAAGGTCGTCACGGCGCTCGGCTGATCGCGAGCGAGCTTGACCACGATGTCGATCGGCGCTGAGTTGTCCTCGACGATTGCCGCCAGCTTGGTGACTGTGGATCCCTGTGGTAGCTGGATGTCCGCGACGGCGCAGACAGCGATCGATTGATTGGTCCCGGTCAGGGCAACCTGACCGAGGTTGAAGAACCACAGGACCGAACTGGTGCCGTCCGGATCCCTGACGTTGTGGAACTCTGCGGGTCCGATGATGACGTCGATAGAG
>JAYUDQ010000437.1:0-4820 GCA_043739745.1 Acidimicrobiia bacterium
AGCGACGCCGCCTCTGCCCGGGTGACCGCCGCGATCACGGCGACGACACGGTCGATGCGTTCGCCGGCAAGTGCATCGGGCACGAGCGCTTCGATCATCGGAGAACCTGCCGGCCACCAGCAGACACAGCATCGGGCACGAGCGCTTCGATCATCGGAGAACCGGCCCGCCACCATTGGTCACCGCATCAGGCGCGCCGCCGTCGTTCGGATCGGTGGCCGCATGCGCAGAAGCACGGCTGCGGCGGTCGTGCCAGAGCGCGTAGACGACGAATGCGGCGCAGCCGCACGTCAGCGCCGCATCGGCAAGGTTCCAGACCGGCCAGAAACCGACATCGACGAAGTCGACCACGGAACCTCGGTTCCAGCCTGGCCCGCGCAGGAGTCGATCCAGCTGGTTGCCGACCGCGCCGCCGACTATGAAACCGAGGATGGTCGCCATCGGGAGCGCTACTGGCTTGCGCCAGGAGTAGATGCACCAGCCCACCAGGAGGACGACGAGCGCAGTCGCCAACCATGCGGTGAGCCCGGTCCCGCTACCAATACTGAACGCCGCGCCCCGGTTGAACCGCAGGATGAGCCGGATGTTCCCGATCACATGGCGCTCGTCGGTCGGACCGATCGACCGCAGTACCCACGTCTTGGCGGCCTGGTCGGCGCCAATCACACCAAGCGCGACGAGGATGCCCTGGGCGATCGTCCGATTTCGTCGGGCGGCTCCCGGCAACGCCGGATTCAGCGCCGTGACAATCCACCGTTCTTGCACGAGATGCACTGCGTGGCGAACGGCATGGCACGCAGCCGCGCTCGCATGATTGGCTCCTGACAGCTCTCGCAATAGCCGTACGCGCCGGTTGCGATTCGGATGAGGGCCCGATCGATCTCGTCGACGAACAGATAGGCCTGCGCAGACATGGCGAGATCGCGCTCACGCTCGACGCTGACGCCGGTTCCCTCCCCGGACTCATCGTCGAACTGCACGTCTCCCGGCTCCATGTCGAAGACGAGGAGGTCAGCCTCGGCCCGCAGCATCTCGGCCTGTTGGGTATAGGTGGCCCGTTCGGCGAGCAGGGCCTCGCGCTGCTGCGTCAGGAACTGGCCCTCGCTCAGATCATCGATCCCGTCGAAGGGATCGTCAGGGTTGAGGGCCGGAGCTTTGAGCAGCTTCACCGGCCTGAGCACCCGCGGCGGAGGGGGGGCCGCCTTGGCGCGGGTCGCGTCCGATCGCGTGGTTGTCGAGGACGACATGCGTGCTGCTTTCGCGTGAGTGCCGGCCGTATCCGTGATGCCTTGGCTGGTCGTGGAGGTGCTGCGCCCGGAGTTCTTCGTCGATGACGCACCGTTGCTTGACGCTGAGGCGGGTGCGATCGTTGCGGAACTGGTGATCGCCGCCTTCTCGGCCGCGGCCTTCTCAGCTGCCGCGCTCCGATCGGGCTTCGGTGCCTTGGCGGGGCGCTCGGGCATCGGCTCCGGCATCGGCTCCGGATCAGCACCCTTGGCGCTCGCGACCACCTTGGTCTTCGGGCTCGAGCCGTCAGCCGCTGCAGCCTTTTGGGAGGGCGTTTTCGAGGGCGCGCTTTTCGCCGGTGTGGGCTTTGCCATCGCCGGAACCTCCGCCGTAACCGCCTTCGGCTTCGGCTTGGGCACTTGCTTCGGCGTCGATCCCGCCAGTATCGGCACGTCCTTGCTGGCCGGCTTGCTTACCGGCGCAGATTTTACTGCTGCGCCGGCGGATGGGGCTGCAGCCCGGGTACCGACCGCGCCCTTCTGGGGGGCCGACTTTGCCGGGGCCGGCTTCGTGGCCACCACTGCACCGGACTTCGTCGGCTTCGGTTCGGGACGGGAGGAAGCCTTCAACGGTGCCGCCTTCTGGGTCTTCGCCACAGCTTCACTCCTTTGATCAAACTGCACTGACTGCACTGACTGCATTGATCCGATTGCTTCTGGTCCAACTGCTGCGCAGATGCGCTGCGAGGGCGTGGACCTTTGCCGCGCATCGCACCCCGAAACGTCCCCTTCGCGCCGCGCGCACGACATCTGCAGCGTTCGGAGTTGGGGGACCGGCAGCAGGACATCTCGTGGCTGCCCGTCAAGGACGGCGGACAATACCACCGGTCAGTTCGTTCTTCGCGCCTTCAGGACAACCGCCATCGCCCTCCCGACGCGGAGGCCGGTCGGACCGGCCCTTCAACCGTGAGCGGCCTCACCGGCGACGAGTTCGGACCCCGCCCGTGCGGCTCCGCCGCGATCCGTCTCGGCGCTGCCGTCGTACGCACCCGCACCGGACGGCTCCGCAACGGACGACGGGTCGGCGTCGAGTGGGGGCGCCGGACCGAACTCGAGCAGGTCGAGACGAGTGAGATGATCGGCAAGGGAGGCCCGCAGCACGTCACGGGTGCTCTGGGCATGCTCGTGCATGGCCGTCACCTCCTCGCGCTGCACTCGGTGGAGCTCTTCGATCACCGATCGCTCCGCCGCGAGTTGGGCTGATAGTGCGCCATGTTCCCGCTGGGCACGCTCGAGGTGCTCGGCCAAGACCCGAGCGCCTTCCACTTGCGCCTGGGCCTCCGTCCGTTGCGCGGCGTCCTTCGCTTCGGCTACGACCCGAGCGGCATGGGCAGTGGCCTCCCCCGTCGTGCGCTCGGCAACGCCCTTCGCTTCGCTCACAACGAGGTCTGCGGCCCTTTGCGCCAGGGTGAGCGTGCGCTTGATGGTGTCGTCGAGGCCACCTCCACGCGATTCGGCACGTTCGGCCCGCAGCGTGACCTCTCGGATACGGGCGTGCAGCTCATCGACGCCGTTCCCGATCTCCTCGAGGAACGAATCGACCTCCCGCATGTCGTAGCCGCCCCAGGCGCGGCCGAACTCGGCCCTGCGAACAGCTTCGGGCGTGAGCTCCATCAGCCGCGCGCCGCCGCCGCGTCTCGAACCGAACGGCTCACGACGTGTACAGGCCCCGCTCCTGGAGCCGGCGCTTCTCGTCGGCGGACACCTGGAAATTCGTCGGCGTGAGCATGAACACGCTGTCGGCGACGCGCTCCATGTGACCGTTCAATCCATACGTGAGACCGCTCGCGAAATCGACGAGGCGACGCTTCAGGTCGCGGTCTGCGCCCGTGAGATCGATGATGACGGGATCCGACGAACGGAACCGCTCGCCGATCTCCTGGGCCTCGCCGAACGAGGATGGGCGCACCACGTGGACCTTCCCTGAAGTGGGCGCAGTGGCCGGCAACGGCCGCACCGATCCCGAGCCACGGGGCTGGACGGCAACGCTGCTGATGCCCGAATCCGGCGGGAGCACCGGAAGCGGTCTCACGTTGGTGATCCCTTCGGGCTCATGGGGAAAGGGGATCGCAGGCTGACGACGCTGGGTCGGAGCAGACACCTGTTCCTCGTAGGGGTCGTAGTCCCCATAGGAATCGTTGTCGCTCAGACCGAGGTAGTCCATCGCCTTGTCCAAGAAACGTGCCATCGGTCCTCCAGTGGTCGCGGCGCGAGGCAGGCGTAGCGTACTCGTCGCCTCACGGCAGCGCAGTGGACTACACGAGTTCTTTGTCGCGCCGTCCGAAAAGGGAGGACCCTACTCGGATCATCGTGGTGGACGCGCGCACGGCGGCTTCGAGGTCGTCCGACATGCCCATCGACCGCACCGGCAACGCCGCGACATCGGCCAGGTCGCGCAGCAGACCGAACGCCACAGCACTACCGTCCAGCGCGCCCGGGGCCGTCAGATCATCCCCCGGATCAGGTCCGACGCCCATGAGCCCACGCACGTGCAGGCCAAGTCCGCGGCAGGCCGCGATCAGCTCCGGTACATCGGCCGGGGCGCAGCCCGAGCGGTTCTCGGCGCCGACGAGTTTGACCTGCACGAGCACGTCCGCGCCGGGCGCCCGCTGCGCCAGCGACGCCGCTCGGTTCGCGCTGCCGATCGTCTGCCAGACGGCGACGTGGGGCGCAAGCCGGTTGATCTTGTTCGTCTGCAGGCTCCCCTGGAAGTGCCAGCGGATCGCGGCCGCGGCCACCGGATCGGCGAGGGCGACCTCGGCCGCCTTGGTGACGAGCTCGTCGGCATAGTTCTCGCCGATGTCGAGCAGCCCATTGCGCACGGCGGCGAGCACGGCGTCGGCGCCGAACCCTTTGGTGACGGCCACGATGGTGATGGCAGCCGGGTCGCCACCGGCGCGCCGAATCCGACCGCGGACGTCGGCGAGGCGCTCGCCCACGCGGGCGGTGAGTTCGGTGACGTCTGCGCGCCCGGAGCTCACGCCGTCCGCCAGACGAAGAGGGCCTGACGACCGACGTCACGGCGGGCGCGCCACGAGTACCAGCGGGCGTCGCACGCCGTGCAGGTGTCAAATGCGGCCGTTCCCGGGCCGATCCAGGGCGCAACACCCGCATCCGAGAGGGCCGCGACGGTGGCGGCTGGCATATCCAGCGCCGGCGCGCCGGCGCGCGTCGTGGCCCGCACGATGTCGCCGTACGTCCCGGCGACGAGGTCGAGCTCGCGGGGACCGAACTCGTAGCACTCGGAATGGATCGAGGGTCCTACCAGGGCATGCACGTGCGCATCGCTACCGCTGCGCTTGCGGACGGCATCGACGGATCGCTCGATGACGCCCGCCAGCAGACCCCGCCATCCCGCGTGCACGATGCCGATCGATCCGTCGTCGCTCCAGAGGGCGATCGGCACGCAGTCCGCGGTGACGACGCACAGCGCGATATCGGTCTGCGCGGTGACGGCGGCATCGGCACAGACACCGCCGTGGTCCGCAGTTGCCGCCGACGAGGAGAACTCGGCAACCTCCGCACCGTGCACTT
>JAYUDQ010000438.1:0-1740 GCA_043739745.1 Acidimicrobiia bacterium
AGCATTTGTACGAGAGGGGCGCCAGCACCCCAGCGCGGCACTCGGTCACTCAAGAAGCGTGGCACGAGCATCACCAGGTGATAGATCACGAGCACGAGCGCAGCAGCAGCGCGGATCCAGGCGCCGTCGATGATTGCGAGCACCAGGATGATCCAGGCCAGCCCGAGAAGGTACGGCAGGGTGTCATGAGCGATGGCGAGGCCGGCGTGAAACGACACGGACAGAACGGCCGTCAGTGCCAAGAGTGCCAGCAGCGCGATCAGGATCCACTGCACGTCGGTGAACAGGCTGCTGGCAATCACCCGCCCAAACTAATCTCATTCGGCTGGACCGTGTTCGCCCACATTCCCTGACATTTCCGGTGATCCGTTCGACTATTCTCGTGGCTGACCGAGATCGGATGAACGAGTAGGGGGAAAGTGGCCGGGAAAGGCGCCTCCTCTGTGGTCAGCGTCATGCTGGAACAGAGCCAACCGTTGCTCGACGCCTTTCCGCGGGCAATCGTCGTCGTCGATGGAGTTGGCACGATCGTTGCGTGGAATAGCTTTTCGGAGAAATTGTACGGGTGGGGGGCGGACGAGGCGATCGGGCAGTCTCTCTATGACCTGATCAGCCCGCCGCACCTGCGCCAGGCCGGGCGCGAGATCATGGCGTCGGTCTTCGAGGGCCACGCCTGGAGGGGCACCGTCAAGGCGTTGTGCCGAACCGGTGAGAGCCTGACGATTCGATCGTTCCTCGGCCCGCTGTGCGATGCGCGTGGCCACGTTGTCGGTGCCATCGGCGCAGCAGAAGACACCGAGGAAACGCTTCGATTGCAGCAGGAGACTTCCGACCTCGCGGATCATCTGCGGCTCGCCCTGTCCGCTGGGCAGCTCGGTACGTGGCGATGGGACCAGGCCTCGGGTGCCACGACCTGGGATGCGACGATGGAGCGTCTGTTCGGCCTCGAGCCGGGCACGTTCGGCGGCGCGTTCGACGACTACGTCGCGCTGCTCCACCCGGAGGAAGTCGACCACATCCTTGCCGTCGTCGAGCGTGCCGTGGCCGAAAAAACAGCGTACGACATCGAGCATCGCGTCGTCATGGCCGATGGCAGCGTGCGCTGGTTGCATGGTCGCGGTGAAGTCACCACCGATGCCGACGGCAATGTCACCGGCACCATCGGCTTCAGCGGTGACGTGACGGAGCGCAAACTGGCTGAGGCCAACGCGTCCCGCCGCCTGCGCGAGGCCGAACAAGCCGCGAACAAGGAGCGCCTGCAACGCGAGCGGTTGGAGTTCATCTCGGCGATCAACGACGTCGCGCTGGGGGCGCGAGATCATCTCGAGTTGATGGCAGGCGCGGCGGCGGCCGCTGTGCCGAGGCTTGGCGATTGGTGCTCGTTGCATTTCGTCCCCGAGCCGGGCGTGCACGAACGTCGAGTGGCCCATGCCGATCCCAAAAGGGTCGAGTGGGCGCTGCGCCTTCGGGAGCAGTATCCCTACGATCCGAACGGTCAGTTCGGGGTTGCCAAGGTGATTCGCACCGGTGAAACCGAGTTCTTCCGCGAACTCGGCGAGACGATGCTGGAACGGGCCATCGAACATTCGATAAACCCAGGTCCCGACGAACTCCGTCCGGTCGTCGAAGCGTTAGGACTGACGAGCATGATCACCGTGCCACTGGTGACCAAGCGCGGCGTCGTCGGCGCGATGCAGTTCGTCAGTGCTGAATCGAATCGGCGTTACGACAACGAAGACG
>JAYUDQ010000439.1:0-1738 GCA_043739745.1 Acidimicrobiia bacterium
GGCCGAACTCGCGGCCAGTATCGGCCTCGGCGGATCGACCACCAACCTGTGGCGGACACTGGAGCGGCTCAACAGCTTCGGCGTTCTCACGTTCGTCTCGACCGATGTCGCCACGATCCGCCTGCAACTCCCCGCCCTGCAACCCCGCCAGCTCACCCGACTCCCCGCAGCACTGGCCGACGCCTACCGCCAAGGAGCCGCATAGGCCGCACAAGCAGGCCGAGTGAGTGGTTCGGTGTGTGGTCGCCACCACAAACCGAACCACTCGCCGACAGTCGAGTGACGTTGCCGCCCTTCGGGCGGGTGCAGTGCTGCGTCGCCGGTCGCGTCCGGTCAAGCCCGCTCGCAAGCTCGGGGCCGAGCCCTGCGGGTTGACCGCCCACTCCCCTTCGACGCCACCCGGAAATACGAAGCCTGCCGTCCGCACGGCCCCACGAAACGGAGCATCCATTGAACTCGATCATCGTTGACCCATCACAGATCGCCATCAGCGCCCGCCTCACCCTGTGGGCAGCTGACGCCGAGATTCGCCGAGAGTGGCTCGCCGAATGCCTACTGCGGCACGGCTCCGGCGACTGGGGCGAACTCTACGACGAGCACCGCGCCGCGAACAACCACGCCCTTCGACACAACGAAGGACGGCTGCTGTCCGCCTACCCGGTGCCAGCCTGGCTTACGGCCGGCGCAGCCGATCCGACAGTGTGGGTGATCACCGACGATCTGCAAGACGACGACCACACCACCACGATGCTCTGGCCGAGCGACTACTGAGCGAAAGTCACGCCCGTCATCGACGGCAGCCGGCCAACCGCGACGATGGCCGACCGGAGCCCACTCCGAGTCGACCGACCCACGCGCGCCCGAAGTCCCGCCGTTCATCGTGGGTGCAGGCCGAGTCGTCGAGTTCGCTCGTGGGTCATGTGACGATGTCGGCATGGATGAGCGCAGTTCGTCGAGGTGTGACAGCAGTTCGTGCTGCTGAACCCGCCCACGTCGATCTGACGGGCACCGACGTCGGCGCACGGTCCAAGGACGAGACCACACCTCACCGCTTGCATCCAATGCAATCCCGGATAACTGCACAGAGTATTACCCGGTGGGTGAACGGGGCTCCCGTTGCGGAGCATGCTGTCAATCGCCAAGCTGCGCGTCGGTCAGGAGGCGTACCATCTGTCGGGGGTGGCGGAATCGCTCGACGCCTACTACACCGGCTCTGGTGAGGCGGCCGGCCAGTGGGTCGGCGGAAGCGCAGCCCGGCTCGGCCTGACCGGCGATGTCAGCGCTGTGGACCTACAGGCGGTGCTCGCCGGCATCGCACCAGACACCGGTGGTCTGTCGCCGAACGGGACCGCACCGGCCGCGCACAAGCGTCGGGTGCCAGGTTTCGATCTGACGTTCAAGGCACCGAAGTCGGCGAGCGTGCTGTACGCAGTGTCGGATGATCCGCGGGTCCAGGGTGCGATCATCGACGCCGGCGAGCAGGCGATGCTTGCCGCGATCGGCTGGTTGGAACGTGAAGCGATCCGGGTGCAGCGCGGCTCACACAACCAGGCGTGGCTCGCCCGCCACGCCGACGACCCGACTGTCGGGCCGCACCAGCTCGCGTCGTCGGGTGTGGTCGCTGCGTCGTTCCGTCATCGCACCTCGCGTGCCGGGGATCCGTTGCTGCATTGGCATGTGCTCGTCGCCAACCTCGTCGAGGGTGCCGACGGGAAGTGGTCGGCGTTTGCCCATCCGA
>JAYUDQ010000440.1:0-1736 GCA_043739745.1 Acidimicrobiia bacterium
TCGCTCGCGGTTCGGGATGCTCCTACGGCGACGCCGCCCAACGGGGCGGTGGGACGGTTCTGAAGCTTCGAAGTACCGCGCGCATTGCGCATCCGGATCCGGTTTCGAACACGTTCGAGGTCTCGGCCGGCGAGACGATTGGCAGCGTGTGCCGGGGCCTCTTCGCCCGAGGGGGATGGTTCCTGCCTGTCGTCCCGGGTACTGCGATGGCCACGATCGGCGGCGCGATCGCGGCGGACGTGCATGGCAAGAACCACATACGGGCGGGCTCGTTCGGCGAGCATGTTGTGTCCATCGAGTTGATCGACGGTGCGGGCATACGGCGAACCCTGAGCCGGAGCGACGACCCGGACGGCTTCTGGGCGACGATCGGCGGCATGGGCCTGACCGGAGTCATCGTCTCTGCGACGTTGCGGGCAATACGGATCGGATCGACTCGGTTGTCGGAGACGACGAGCCTGACGAGCTCGATCGACGACACGATTGAGCAACTGCGAAGCCTGACGGCGTGCCACGACCACGTCGCAGCCTGGATCGATCTTCGCAGCCGGGAGTTCGGTGCGGGGGTTGTGACCGCTTCGGACCATCTGATCGAAGCCGAACACGCGAACTCCGCAAAGTGGGGTCAGCCTTCGTGGCTCGCGTGTCCGCGTCTCGGTTTCTCGATGCTGTCGCCGCGTCGGATCGCTTTGGCGAATGTGGCCAAACGAACGGCGAGCCGCTGGCACATCCGACGATCCAGCGAGCACGTAGTCAGTGTCGAATCAGGGTTGTGGCCGCTCGACGCCCTTCGAGAGTGGCAGCGTCTCTACGGTCCAGCGGGCTTTGTCCAATATCAGGTCGCAGTCCCGGACGGCGAAGAAGCGTCGCTGGTGCAGATCGCCCACGACCTCGGCCGACTTCCCGTGTACCTCGCGACGCTGAAGCGATTCGGGGGGTCTTCTCCGGCACCGTTGTCCTTTCCCATCAAAGGGTGGACGCTCGCCCTCGACATCCCGGCGACGGCCCCTGGTCTGTGGGCCGCGCTCGATGTCGCTGACGAGGCGATTGCCGCCGTGGGCGGCCGTGTGTACTTGGCGAAGGATGTGCGGCTCAAGGCGCGCCACGTATCGACGATGTATCCGCGTCTTGACGAATGGCGGGAGACCCGCGATCGGCTGGATCCGAAGGGCCGTATGCGTTCTGATCTCGGCTGTCGCCTTGGCCTCGTGGACTCGGCACCGTGAGCGCCATGGGGGTCCGGTCGGTGCTCGTACTCGGTGGCACCAGCGAAATCGGCCTGGCGATCACCGGAGCGCTTGTTCGGCGTGGCGCGAGCAGCCTCGTCCTGGCCGGCAGGGACCCCGACCGCCTTGCGGAGGCAGCGAAGACACTTACCACCGCGACGGTTTCGGTTGCATGCATCGACTTTGACGCCACCGAGCCCCACCAGCACCGCAAGACCATCGATGAGGCGGTCAGCCTTGTCGGCGATGTCGATGTCGTGGTTGTCGCGGTCGGGGTCCTCGCCGATGAGTCCGGTATCGATGCCGATCCCGTCGCGATCGCAGAGGTGGTGGCCACGAACATGGGTGGAGCGATGGGTGTCATGGCGGCCGCGGCGGCGAGGCTTCGCCGGCAGGGTCACGGAACGATCGTCGTGTTGTCGTCGGTGGCCGGGTTCCTCGTCCGCCCGGACAACCCGATCTACGGAGCGTCGAAGAGCGGACTCGATGCGTACGCGTGCGCCTTGGGCG
>JAYUDQ010000441.1:0-4808 GCA_043739745.1 Acidimicrobiia bacterium
ACCGCCGGACCGAACCTGTGGCCACCGAACCACAAGCTGCGCACGATCACGCTCAGCGGCGCTACTGACCCCGACGGCGACCCGATCACCTGGACCGTCACCGGTGTCACCCAGGACGAACCGACCAACGGCCTCGGCGACGGCGACACCGCCATCGATGCGGTCCTCGGCTCCGGCGACACCCTGCAAGTTCGGGCGGAGCGCAGCGGGCTGGGTGACGGGCGTGTCTACCGGATCGCCTACACCGTTACCGACGGGCGTGGTGGATCGTGCACGTCGGTCGCCACCGTCGGCGTCCCGCACGACCAGAGCCCAGCCGGCATCGTGGCTGTCGACTCCGGAGGCGTGTTCAACAGCCTCATCTGAGCCGAAGCAACACGACTGAACGAGGGACCGTCCAGCGACGGTCCCTCCGTTTCGTTTGGACGCCAGGTCGTTCCACTGTCCCGGAGAACTGCGGAAGCCCAGACCCCCTTATATCGGAGCATTTCCCTATGCCGGATCGTCGAGATCGAGGATCTCAGCTGCGTGAGGCATCGCCCACCGAGCCGCGGCTCACCAGAACCTCCCTCCCTGCGAGTTCGGGGTCGTCACGCTTGGCCGCGTCCACGAACATCGTCACGCTCCCTGCCCCCTTGGCTGATTGCGGTCGCCCGCGCCCGCGCCCAAAGGGACCGCCACCAACCGCTCAAGGGTGAGGAATATCAGTGATCGAGTCTGGGGAGACTTCAGTGATCCTCTACCACCATCACGATCACCGAGCTGGGCGACGGCTTACTGGCGTCGCGGGCGCATTGTCAGAACCGCACCGGCAGACGGGCCAGGCGAGCGCCGGCCGCGCCTGGCGGCGGCGTCGGTCCGGTGCTTGTCGGTTCGGCGTGGATCACGACCGATCCAGCGGCGCCCGGGGCGATGCTGAAGGGGACCGTTGCCGATGCTCGTCCGGTGCCGTTGGCTTGGATCGTGAAGTCCGAATGATTCCGTCGAACTCCGCCTGGAAGGCGGTGCCTTTGCCGCCGGGTCCCTGCTCCCGGGCGTCGTGCGACACTCAGCCGCGATCGTCCCCCCGAACCGGGCGTGTCGTGGATCGACTCGGCACGGGTGTGAAACGATGGAGCGACCTCGCAACGCCGCGACGGAAAGCACGCCCTCCGTTCCGACTTGCGGCCCTCGCCCACGGGCCGCCGTTCCAACGCCGTCCTGCTGGGCGCGGGTCCATTTTCGATCGCAACAGCCGAACCACACCTGCCAGGGGGCAGGTCCGGGCCACAGGCTCATGGCGTCGAGGCGACTTGCTTTCGGCCGGAGAGGAACAGCGCGAGCGCAGCGACGAGCATGAATGGCGAGAGAACGAGGCACACGATTCCAGCCTGTGTCGCCTTGTCGCCGATCACGCTGAAGCCGTAACCGGTTAGCAGTAGTCCGCGCATGGCTTCGCCGGCGAGAAGATCATCGGAAGTTCGATCGGCGGCGGTGGCGGCCTTCACGAGTTCGGCCGTGGCCGGCGCGGTCGGCGCCGTTTTGAGCGCCTGGAACATCTTCACGCGGGTCAGATACCCGTTGTAGTGGGCCTGGAAGTATGTCTTGCCGCCGGCCACCAGCGGAAGGTCAAGCCCGATCTGGTAGTTCCCGTAGCACTCAGCCTGCTTCCCGGTGACCAGCGGCTTTCCGGCATTCCTCACGAGGCACGGAACCTTCTTCTGATCGGGAAGGAGGGCGGAGACGGGGCTGAACGTGATGCCGTGCTCGACGAGTTGCTTCTTCAGGTAGCTGTGTGCGAAGTCACCTTGGTTCTTGAACAGCAACCCGAGGAGCAGGAACACGACAGCGAGGACTAGTGCACCGACTGCGAGGCCCCTACGCAGCGTCATGGCCCGCTCCGAATGTGGCTCTTTCACTGAAGGGATCGGACTCCGGAGCCATTATGACCCCTGAGTTGCAAAGCGTCCGGGACATGCGTGGTCTCCTATTTGTTGTTGGAGTCCGCAGAGTAGACGGAAATCCCTGGTGGCGACAGGTCGTTCACCCAGTAGCGCGCCGTTGATCCATATTTGTTGCGGCAATAGTGCTGTGGCTGTCACGCTCATCCAGGTTCAGATGATCAGCGCGCTGAGCTTTTGCGGCCAGTATCGCTGCGTCATGTCGAGCGGGAGTTCGAGCCGAGCAACTCCGAGTTCACATTTTGTGTACGGACTTCTCCCCTTAGCATTCACACCGCGAAGTTGGACCAACGGATCGGCGTGCCGGCCAACCTGCACGTGTCGGCCGGCGTCGGGAGGTTCGTTCATCGAGTTCCCGTATGGCCGGCCGAGATCGACCCCCGAGCGACGCGACTCATGCTGAAGGAACCCGTTCGGTTGGACTCAGAGGGGTGTTGTCCCGCGGGTGCCTGCCTCGGCGCGGTGCTCGATCAGGACGTCCTGCGGAGCTACACGGTCGCCTGAACCGCAGCTGATTACTTCGAGGCGCAGTTACGCCTTCGTGCAGGCGATGGCGAACCGGGGGTTGCAGACCGCTGTGGCGGTCGGCTCGGCGGCGGGTGGTGGTGGTGGTGGTGGGCCGGTAGGCAGCGTCGCCGAGACGACGCGAAGGTCGCCCGAGGGCGGTGGATTCGTCGATGAACGCGTGGGGATGGCCGAGCGTGGCGTCGGCGGATATGTCGTACTCGCCTGCCTCGCAGACGTCCTCGGCTCGTTGTTCGGGCGAATGGTCGGTTCGGTCGTCGGTCCGGTGGTTGCCCTAGGACCGGTCGGGAACGCCGCTCCAGCCCCAACGCTGGCCGACATGGAGGGCGTCGACGCACCGGTCCCCGTCTTCGACGGGATCGAACGGATTGGAACGACTCGTTCGCACGCAATGCCGTCATGGTCGGTGTCGAGTGCTCGTGACGCGCCGTAGAGAGCCGTGCTGACGTGGAACGCCGTGGATCGACGACCACCAGCAGCCACTGCATCGACGGCGCCCGCTCGGCCGATCCCGCCAGGATAGCGACGGTTCAACTCGGCGCAGGTCCGGAACCGGACAACGTTCGCTGCCTCGGCCAGCGACAGGTGGATGGCGCCACTTAGACCGACCAACGAGGCGATTGCGATGACGCGATTCGTCCTCATTGCTGAACCGTAGCGCCGAACCGTGGGCGAGCGCATTGGCAGCCGATGACCGGAAAATCGGATGCCGAGCTCGGCATCCAGGGGTAGTCGCCCTGTCCGTCGACATCACTATCCGAGGCTTCCGCACGCTGTCTGTGGCAGGCTGCGGTGGTCGCGTCAGCGGCCGGTGCCACTGGTTACCGCACTTCATTGGAGAGGGGCCCATGAGGAAGTCACTTGGAGTCATGGCGGTGCTCGCATTGGCAGGGGGTGGACTGGTCGTGTCGCACGCGTCGCCAGCGCCGGCAGCTTCGGCCGTCACGGTGCAATTGGCCGGAACCGCATCGCCGACGACAGGGGCGTTCGACGCCGGAACGGCCGTTTCGGACGCGGAATTCGTCGGTGAGGCCGATGGCGAAGAGTCGCCCGACGCCTTCAAGGGTGTCATCACCGACCGAAGCTTGTCGCGCGGCTCTGGCAACGGTCCTTCCGTGTCTAGCGGCAAGAAGGCGAAATCCAACGCCGTGCCCGGGATCAGCTTCGAGGGCTTGAATCTATACCAGCAGCGCTATGCGCGAGGCGGAAACCAGTTCACCGTCGAGCCACCTGACCAGGCGATGTGCGCAGGAAACGGCTTCGTGTTGGAGGCCACGAACGACGTGCTGAACGTGTTCGATTCGGCCGGCCATTCGGTCCTCCCGGACAACACTGCGAGCAACATCGTCTCGTTGGCCCCACGGAACGTCAACCACGCCGTCGACCTCAACTCGTTCTACGGCTACGCACCGGCGATCAACCGTGTGACGGGGGTCCGGGCGCAGAGCATCACAGACCCGACCTGCATCTTCGACGTCGCAACACAGCGCTTCTACCTGGTCGTGCTGACGCTCGAGTCCCGACCCAACGGTCAACTCACCCGGCAGAACCACCTCGATCTGGCGGTGAGCCAGAGCGCGAATCCGACGGGGCCCTGGAACATCTACAAGCTCGATGTCACCGGAGATGGCACCAACACCGGCGGGGTCAACCCCGGCCCATACCTCGGTGACTACCCGCACATCGGAGCCGATGCCAACGGCGTGTACATCACGACCAACGCCTACCCCTGGTTGGCGAACGGATTTGCCGGCGCGCAGATCTACGCCTTCTCCAAAGCACAGCTCGCCGCTGGTGCCGCGAACGTCAACGTCGTGCATCTCGACACCTCTGGCATGGTGAACCTTCCAAGCGACGCCGGCCCGACCCAGCCCGGCTTCACCGTGTGGCCGGCCCAGTCTCCGGGAACCCAGTACAACACTGACGACGGTGGCACCGAGTTCTTCCTCAGCTCAAATGCCGCCGACGAAGCCACCCACCCGGTGGCCGGCTCCGGCGGGAACTACGCATCGAACCAGTTGATCGTGTGGTCCCTGAAGAACACGTCATCGCTCAGCTCGGCCTCTCCTGCACTGACCCTGAGCACCAAGGTGGTGCCGGTCAACACCTATGCGATCGCCCCGAAACAGCACCAACCTGGCTCCGGTACACCACCCACAGTCGATACCCCCCTGGGGCACTGCATCAACGACACCACGACTGCGACCATCGCCGGCCTGGGTTGTTGGCGACTGCTGTTCCGCGTACAACCGGCTCATAACGAGACCATCGCCACGATGGACGCCAACGACACCCGCATGCAGCAGGTCACGTATGCCAACGGGAAATTGTGGGGTGCGTTGG
>JAYUDQ010000442.1:0-11808 GCA_043739745.1 Acidimicrobiia bacterium
CGGCCGGCCACTCGCGATAGCCGAAACCAGCGAGCCAAGGCCCAACGTCAACCCGGCCGGCAACACGGACCGAACCGCAACCAGCCCCCACCACACCCCAGCCAGCAACCGACTCGCGGCCCACGTGGCGCGCCCCAACGCCAGCGGTGCCGAATTCTGCAACCAACGACCTCGGTGAATCTGTGTGGTTGTGCCCATGTCGCTCATCTTCCGGTCTGTTCTTCTTTCCCGTCTTGTGTGAACCTCAATCGCCAATACCGGCGCATGCGCGGACCCGGGCTGTGAGGTTCGATGAGGAGGTCAGCTCCGGACGAGGCGTATCTGCTCCATCCGCTCGCGGTGGAACGCTCCAGCGGTGATTGGCTCGGCGACAACTTCGCCGCGTGTGACAAAGCCGGGTGGCGGAGCGAGGAGGACTTCGCCGCGTGGCTGGCAGAAGAAGGGCATTGAGTAGCGCTCTGCGTCGGGGTCGTCCGGGTTCACGACGCGGTGCGTGGTCGACGGTATGCGTCCGTTGAGGTAGCGGCTGAGCATGTCGCCGCTGTCGGCGACGATCTCGCCGTCTGCACCATCGACTGCCATCCACTCACCGGAACGGGTCTTCAGCTCCAGCCCGGCGTCGGTGGCGGCGGGGAGGAGCGTGATGAAGTTGATGTCCTCGTGCGCGGCGGCGCGGACTGCGCCGGGCTGGTGACGGCCCTTGAGCGCGGGGTAGTGCAGCACGCGCAGTAGTGAGTCCGCGCCGGTCACGAGTTCGGGAAGGTGGCTCGGCGCCAGCCCCAGGTAGACGGACAGGGCGGTGAGCAGCGTTTGCGCGGCGCGGTCGAGAGCACCGAACAGCGCCGTCGTTGCCGGGCGGAATGCGGGGACCTCGTCGGGCCACACGTTGACGGACGACCCACCGTGGTGCGGGCCGATGTGCCAGAACTCCTTGAGGTCGGTGACCGACGCGTCCTTGGCCCGCTCCTTCCCGAACGGTATGAAACCGCGGGCGCCGTGGATGTCGGATCGCTCGTAGCGGGCCTTGACGGCTTCGGGCAGCGCGAACACCTCGGCTGCCGCGTCGTAGGCGTCTTGTATGGCCCGGTGCGCGATTCCGTGGCCGCCGACCTTGACGAAACCGGTGTCGACGAGGCTGCGGCCGAGCTCGGCGCTGAACCCGTCACGGCTCGCGGCGCCGCCGTGCTCGAAGTCGCGGAGGTCGACAGTTCCTACGTGTTGCATGGCGTTCCCCTTCGGTGTGGGTCGGGTCAGACGGGACGGCCGGGCACTCGGTGTAGACGGTGGAGTAGCGCCCGCGGCTCGAGGCCGCGGGCGCGCTTCGCTCAGGCCGAGGGGACGGTGATGGCGCCCGAAATGATGTCGGCCTTGATCTTTTCGAGCCGACCCTTGATGTCGTCGAGATGGCCGCCTGTAGTGGCGTAGCCCACACCGTTGTTCGCGAGGTTGAACACCTTGTTGCCGCCGGTGAACTTGCCTGCAGCTTGATCCTCGATCACCTTTTCCACGGCGACATCGAGGTTCTTGAGCATCGACGTGAGGATGTACGGACGCTGGTCGGCCGGGACGGTGACCGTCTCGTCGACGTTGACCCCGATGGCCCAGATGTCACCCGGAGCCTTGCCGCTCTCCTTCGCGGCCTGGAACAGTCCAGCGCCCGATGCGCCGGCCGCGTGGTACACGACGTCGATGCCGCCCGAGTACATCGCCGCGGCAATCTCCTTGCCCTTCTGCGGGTCGTTGAAACCACTGAAGTCCGGCGGCTGCGAGATGTACTTCGCTTCGATTGTCACGTTCGGGTTGATCGACTTCGCGCCTGCCGAGAATCCGGCGAGGAACTTCTTGATCAGGTCGGTCTCGACGCCGCCGATAAAGCCGAGTTTGCCGGACTTCGACTTCAGCGCGGCGGCCGCGCCGACGATGTAGGAGCCCTGGTCCTCGGCGAACAGGAGCCCGGCGACGTTCGGTGCGTCGACCGACGCGTCGACGAGCGCGAAGTGCGTCGACGGCGAGTTGGCGGCCTGCTTCGCCACCTCGTCGGCCCACGAGAAGCCGACCGCGATGATGAGGTCGTTTCCGTTGTCGACCTGCAGCTTCATACGGTCGGGGAGGTCGTTTCCGCCGTTCTTGGTCTCCGACTCGGTAGCGACGATGTTGAGCTTTGCCTTGGCCATGTCGAGGCCGGCGGCGGCGGAGTCGGCGAATCCCTTGTCGCCACGGCCGGTGACGTCGTACATGAGGGCGACCTTGGTCGCCTTGCCGTTTGCAACTGCAGCCGCGGCTGTGGTCTCCGTCGCAGCCACGGTGTCGGCTGCGGCCGTGTCGGGGGCGGCGGAGTCGGCAACGGCCGCGGTGTCCGGAGCGGCGGTTGCGGTGGCGGCGGTGGTGTTTGCGGCGGCGGTCGTCGTGTCCGCCGCCTTGTCGCTGGAGCAGGCTGCAAGGCCGAGCGTAAGCACGGCGGCGAGCGATAGCAGTGCGACGCCCTTGCGACGCAGTCCCGAACGATTTGTTGGTTGGTGGCCTTTCATGGCGGTGTCCCCTTGTGCTTGGCGGGTCCGAACGGCGGGTGCCGCTCGGGGTTGCCGTCGGCCGGAGCCGGCGGCGGTGCAGATGCCTTTTGTGCTGCTGTTGGTGGTGGTGCTGTGGCCGCGATTCCCGGGTCGCTCTGGCCGACGCGTCGCTGGTTCACGACGAGTGGGGCCAGGTCGGTGCGTAGGAGGTGCTTCTGGCACAACAGCGGTGCGCCGCCGACGTGGGTGATCTGGACGATGGCGAGGAGCGGCTCACCGGGTTCGATCTCGAGGAGCTCAGCTCGGCGTTCCTCGGCCTTGGTGGCGGTGATCCGGCAGACGCTGGGGCCGTAGGTGTTCCGGCAGGCGTCGGCGACGAGCGCGCCGAGCGAGTGTGTTGCATGCGAGTCGCCGGCGGCGATGAGGCTGCGCAACACCCGGCCTGCCGACCCGCGTACGGGAATGGGTTGCACGATCCACTCCTCGCTCAGGCAGATGGGCTGACCGTTGGAGAACAGGAGTGATTCCCATCGCAGCACGGTGGCGTCGGCGGCTACGGCGAGTGCGTCCTCGACGAGGCTTGTCGGGTGCTCGTCGTTGGCCTCCAGCCGTCGCATGGTGACGTTGGGAAGAAGCCGGTCGATCGGGCGCATCTGTTCGAGTCCGACCAGGGCCTCATGCGCGCTTACGAAGCGTCCGACGCCGCGGGTACGCACGACGACACCGTCCTCTTCGAGCAGGATGAGCGCCTCGCGCACGACGGTGCGGCTGAGCCCGAACATCTCGCACAGTTCGTTCTCGGTGGGGATGCGGTCGCCGACGGCGAGGTGGTCGCTGCGGATCCAGTCCGCGACCTGCTCGTAGACCTGGACCCGCAAGGGGAGGTTGGCGGCCCATCCGGCCGGCACGCCCTGGTCGAAGAGTGACAGGGGGAGTGCGGCGCGGACGTCGTCGGCAACGGTCACGGTGTCTCCTGTGGCGTCGTAGCTGACCCCTGGACGTCGTCGGGTCGTACGCCGTCTTCGCTGTCGCCGCCGAGAAGTGTCCGGAGGAGAGAGCGGAAGCGGGGCACGTCGACGTCGAGGGCGACGCGCCAGGGAACCGAGCCGGGCATGGCGTCCTGCGCCGAAGCGTCGCCGCTGCGGGCGAAGAAGGGACGGCGGAGGTCGACGACCGTGGTGCCCCAGGCGGCGCCGCCCGATGTGTCGATGGCGACGGGCAGCAGCGGTGCGTCGACGAGCGATATGTCGGCCATGACCATGGCGGCGAGGAGATCGTGGCACGGCGACTCCCCGTCCGGACAGAAGACGCCACCGAAGCGTCGGTAGAACGCCAAGGGTTCGTCGAGGAACGCGGCGGCGGCTGATCGGTGCTTGGCGAGCAGGTCGACCTCCGTCTTCGTGAAGGTGGCCTTGTGGGTGACGTCGAGTCCGACGAGCACGCCCGGCCGGCACCAACCGGCGGACAGCACGGCGGCTGCCGCTGCGGGGTCGTGTGCGATGTTGGCCTCGCCGAGCGGCAGGGCGTTCCCCGGCCCGTTTGCGACGCCGCCCATGATGACGATGTCGGCGAAGCACCCGGCGATCTCGGGGTGAGTGGTGACCAGTTCCGCGATGTTCGACAGCGGGCCGAGGGTCAGGAGCGACAGTTCGCCCGCCTCCGCCATGGCCATCTCCCGCAGCAGCTGCACGGCGGATGTCGTAATCGGTCCGAACGATGCGGGTGGCCGGTTCGTATTGCCGAGGCCGTCGTCACCGTGGATGAACGTTGCCGGTGTCAGCTCGGGCGCCGCCGCAAAAGGCGTGTCACGCCCGATCGCCACAGGGATGTCGGGACGGCCGGCGGCTTCGAGGACACGGCAGACCGATGAGGCGGCGACGCCGGTGTCGACGTTGCCCCACACGATGGTGATGGCGACGACGTCGATGGTCGGTTCGCCGAGAAGGAACCAGAGGGCGGCGGCATCGTCGACACCGCCGTCGGTGTCGACGATGACCCGTCGCTGCGGTGGTTGCGTCGCGGAGCGGGCGAGGAGCGGGGTTTCGGGTGTTGGGTTCATGATCAGGTCACCTCGCCGCGTCGCCAGGGCACGCCCAGCGCCTGGGGCGGGCGGAGTCGCTGGGTGGCGACGGCCAGGAGGAACAGGGTCGTCACATACGGCGTGACGTAGACGAACTGGTTCGGGATCGTGTCCGACGTCGCGAAGAGGAACGAGAACAGCGCCGCGATGACAAGGCCGACGAGCACCTGCCCGTTGCGGCGTTGGCGGACGCCGAGCACGACGAGCGCGGCCCCGGCAATGGCGGCGACGACGAGCAGAGCAAGCACCGACTTCGACGAGCGGAGCTGGAGTGCGTCGGTGTAGCCGAAGAGGCTCGCACCGGCGGCTACGGCCCGGGGCTGCCAGTTGCCGAAGATGAGCGCGGCGAGACCGATGAAGCCGCGGCCGCCCGTCTGCCCCTCCCGGTACTTGGTCGACTCGAGCACGAGGAACGCCCCGCCGAGACCGGCGAGCGTGCCGGACAGTGTGACGGCGATGTAGCGCAGGCGGGCGACCGGCAGGCCGAGTGATTCGGCGCCAGATGGGTGCTCGCCGACGCTTCGCAGGCGCAGGCCGAGGCGCGTCCGCCAGAGCACGAAGGCGACGAGCGGGAACACCGCGAGCAGCACGATGGTGGCCACGCCGATCTTTGCGAACGGACCGCGGATGAGGCCTGCGAGGTCGCTCGCGAAGAACCAGTGATGCCGTTCGACGGAACCCAGCACATCGGGCGAGCGCCACGAGCCGATGCGGCCGCCGGCCAGGAACGGCGCGGTGAGGCGGCCGAGCTCGCCTCGCACCGGTGGTGACGAACCGGCCGCCCCGCCGGATTCGCTGCGGAACAGCAGGGTGGCCAGGAACCGGGTGACGCCGGGTGCGAGGAACGTGGAGATGGCGACGCCCGAGATCACATGGTCGACACCGAAGGTGACTGTGGCGAGCGCATGCAGGAGGCCGCCGACGGCGCCACCGAGCGCGCCGCCGATCAGCGCCGCCCACGGACCCCAGTGCCAGCCGGCGAACCCGGCGCCCCAGGTCCCGAGGATCATCATTCCTTCAAGGCCGATGTTCACCACGCCGGCGCGTTCGCTCACGAGGCCGCCGAACCCCGCGAGCCCGATCGGGAGCGCGAGGCGCAGAGCTGCGCCGAACGTGTCACTACTGGTGACATCAGGTGTGTTTGCCAGCACGCGGCCGATCGACAGGACGAATACGGCGCCGAGCACGAGCAGCATCGGCATGGGGATGCCCGGTCGGCGGAGGCGGCTCGACGCGTTCATCGGGCGTCTGCTGTCCGCACGCCGGTAGGGCCCGTCTCGGTGCTCATCGGGACCGACGCTGCAGCGGTCCGGGCCGCGGCGGCGACGGAGCGGCGGCGAACGACCTCGTAGCCGATGACGCCGGCGAGGATCATCGAACCCTGCATGATCTTGCTGATCTCACTTGGGATGCTCAGGTTGTCGAGGGCGACGGAGCCCCGCTCGATGAATGCGAACACGAGCGATCCGACGGCGATCCCGACCGGGTTGTTGCGGCCCAGCAACGCAACCGCGATGCCGGTGAACGCCAGCTGTGTGGGGAAGCCGGCCTCCGCGTAGCGGTAGTACTCGCTGAGGAGCGGGGCCATGCCGACAAGCCCGGCGATCGCGCCCGAGATGAGCATCACCTTGATCGTCATCGCCCGCGGGGCGATGCCGCCGACCACGGCTGCGGTCGGGTTCGTCCCGCTGGCTCGCAACGCGTAGCCGAATGTCGTGCGCGTGACCAGCACGTGGAACGCGATTCCAAGGACGACGGCGATGATGACGAAGCCCTGAAGGTGGATCCCGGCCGGCAGCTTCACCCCGAACCACCCGAGCACCGGGTCGAGTGAGCCAATGCGGCCCGACGACGCGATGAGCTTCGTTTTGGAGACCGGCTCGCCCTTCACCCGGAAGTGGTTCTGCAGGAGGAACGCGGCCAGACCGGTGGCGACGAAGTTCATCATGATGGTCGAGATGACCTCGTTGACTCCGCGGGTCACCTTCAGCACGGCCGGCACCGCTGCCCACGCCATCCCGACCGACATAGCGAGAACGAGAACGACGAGCACGTGCAGGCCGGCGGGCAGATCCAGCGCAGCACCGGCGGCAGCGGCCACGACTGCGGCGAGCCGGTACTGCCCGTCGACGCCGATATTGAACAGGCGCATGCGGAAGCCGATAGCCACGGCCAGCCCGCCGAGGAAATAGGGGACCGCACGGTTGACGATCGACACCAGCGAGTCGGTACGGAACGCGTACTTGACCATCACGCGGTACGCCTCGATCGGATTGTGCCCGCTGAGCAGGAGCGCGATCGACGTGATGCTGAGCGCGGCGGCGAGCGCGATCAACGGTGCGGCGAGCGGATAGAGCCAGCGGCTGATCGGGGCACCGGGTCTCATCCGGTCCGCTTCGAGCGCAGTTGTCATGCCACCGCGCCGGTCATGTGTCGGCCGAGGTCGGCCGCCGTGATCGTGGCCGGGTCGAGGTCGGCGACGAGACGGCCACGCAGCATCACGAGCAGCCGGTCCGAGAGGGCAAGGAGCTCTTCGAGATCGGAGGACAGCAGAAGGATGCCGAGGCCGTCGGCCCGGGCCCGCCGGAGGTGCTCCCACACCAGAGCCTGCGCGCCGACATCGATGCCGCGTGTTGGATGGGCGGCGAGTAGGACCTGCGGCGCTCCGGCCATCTCGCGTCCGATGATGAGCTTCTGCTGGTTTCCGCCCGAGAGGGCGTGTGCTTCGATGTCGATCCCGGGCGTGCGGACGTCGAACGCAGCCACGACCTGCGTCGTGAACTCGCGCACAGCCTTGCGCTTGATGAATGGTCCGCGACGGAACCTACCGCGCGTGTGATGACCCAGCAGCGCGTTCTCCCACAGCGGCAGCGAGAGGAGCAAACCCTGCGTGTGCCGGTCCGACGGGATCAATGCGAGGCCGGCGCGGCGGCGCCCGGCAGTGTGCAACGTGTTGATGCCGACACCGCCGAGATCGATCGTGCCCGTAGTGCGGTGCATGCCCATGAGCGCGTCGAGCAGCTCGTGCTGACCGTTGCCCTCCACGCCCGCGATTCCGACGATCTCGCCCCGATGCACGTCGAGGGACGCCTCCTCGACAAGAGTTCGTCCGTCGGGCCCGGTCACGTGCAGATTGCGGACCCGGAGCACCGCGATGTCGGACGGTCCGTGGTCCGGGCGCGCGGGGACCGGGAGGTCCGTGCCGATCATCGCCTCGGCCAGCTGACGGCTGCTGAGCGCCGAGGTGTCCGCGAATGCGGCCACCGTGCGCCCGGCCCGCAGGACGGTGATCTCATCAGCGATGGCGAGGACTTCGTCGAGCTTGTGCGAGATGAAGATCACCGTGTTTCCGGCATCGGTGAGCTCGCGCAAGGAGGCGAATAGCTCGTCCACTTCCTGCGGGACGAGCACCGCCGTCGGCTCGTCCAGGATGAGGATGCGGGCGCCGCGGTAGAGCACTTTGACGATCTCGACCCGCTGGCGCATCCCGACGCTCAGCTCGCCGACGATTGCCTCAGGGTCGAGCGCGAGGCCGAAACGGGTGCTGAGGTCCGCGACAGACCGGCGAGCCTCGTCATGGGCGAGGACGCCGGCCCAGCCCCTCACGCCACTACCCCGTCCGCCACTACCGCCGCCTGGTGCGCGGGTGCTGCGGCGGCCGGTGAGGACCGGTTCCTGGCCGAGGACGACGTTCTCCCAGACGGTCAGGTTGTCGGCCAGCATGAAGTGCTGGAACACCATGCCGATCCCGGCCGCGATGGCGTCAGCAGGAGAGCGGAACGTGCAACCTGCGCCGTCGATCGCGATCGTACCGGCGTCAGGGCGCTGCACCCCGTACAGGATCTTCATCAACGTCGACTTGCCCGCGCCGTTCTCGCCGACGAGGGCGTGCACCCGACCGGCTGCTACCGAGAACGTGACCCGGTCGTTGGCCACGACCCCAGGGAAGCGCTTCACGATACCCGTGAGGGCGATCGCAGGAGGACGGGCCGGCCCACCTGTTTCATCGCCTCGTGTCACGGCGGATGTCGCGGTGCCTGGTGCTTCGTTTGCTGGCTGCACGCTTGTCGCCCCCTCGATGCCCTGCACGGATCGCTCGGCTGCGACCTACACCGCGGTCTGCTGTCCGTCTTGACAGACATCATACAACCCGCGCATACGGCGTGTCACGCGTCACCCATCGGGCATTCACCGATACGAGGTCTCGATCACGGTCCGGAGGCGGGTCTTCGTATCGGCGGACGCGAACGAAGCCTCGAGTGCGTCGAGGTTCCGTTCCCGAAAAGATGCCGCTGACCAGCCGAAATGCGCCTGCAGGCGGGCGTACTCCTCGGAAAGCGTGATCGGGGTGACCGTTCGCTGATCCGTGCTGATCCCGCACCGGACGCCCCGGCGAACGAGCTCGTCGATCGGGTGCGCGCCGTACGAGGGCACGATTTCGGTCTGGACGTTGCAGCTCGGGCAGATCTCCAGATGGACCCCTTCCCGTGCTAGGCGCACCACGAGTTCGGGCTCTTCGATGCTGCGCACTCCGTGGCCGATGCGGGTCGGCTCGAGCGCATCGAGGACCTCTCGAACGTTCTCCGGGCCGCCCGACTCGCCGGCGTGGACGGTGAAGGGCAGTCCCCGTGCACGCGCGTGTGCGAACGCCGGGAGGTGCGCGTCGAGCGGGAACGCGATCTCGTCACCGGCCAGGTCGAAGCCGACATTGACCCCCCGAGCCCGGAATCGCTCGACGAGCCGGACCGTGTCCATGCTCTGGTCGGCGTCGAAGTGGCGCAATGTGCACAGGATGAGCCCAGTCGCGACGCCGTGGGCCTTCCCAGCTACGTCTGCGGCCTCGGCCACGATCTCGACGACGCGGATCGCGTCGAGACGGTGTTGAAGGTGCAACAGCGGGGCGAAACGAAGCTCTGCGTACACCACACCATCGCTGGAGAGCTGCCTGACCACGTCAGTGGTCAACAGGCGCAGCGCCTCCTCCGTCTGAAGGAGGCCGACCTGGCGAAAGGCCCGGCGAAGGAACTCCGAAAGGCTCCCGACGAGCGGAGGAGCGACGAACTCCTCGGCATACTGCTCAAGTGTCAGGCCCGGCTCGAGAGCGCTGGCAACGGTGTAGCTCACCGACGTGTCGAGATGGAGGTGAAGCTCGACCTTGGGGAAAGCGCGCCAACGGCCAGCAGGTTCGAGCGGGGAAATGTCGTCTTGGCGGCTCTTGTTCACGGCGCGCAGTATGGCGCGCTGCCGCTTCGCGTCCATCCTTTCGACGGCACCGACGAGTATGCCGCCCTGTTCTGCTTCGACGAGAAGACCCAGGGCCTGAACGATGACGCATGACTACAAGCGCAACGGGGTCATCGACTTGTTCGCGGCGTTGAACGTCGGCGCCGGCGAAGTCCTCCACACCACCCGCAAAACCCGACCCCATTCATCTGGCGCAAGACCGCCGACGAGATCCTCGACTCCGTCCGGCACGCCACAACCACCCTCCAAAGCGCGACACCGAAAACCGCGACGGACCACGAGGTCCTGTTGTGAGCCTGACTCGCGACCCGGCCGAGCGCGGACGATGAGCTCACGCGGCGGTGAAGGTGAAGCGCACCAGCGGTGTGAGGTACCCGCCGGCCTCCCGGATCGCAACGCCCCACGGCTCCATCGTGGCGAGGATCTCTTCGACGTCGTCGCCGAGCACGGCCAGGGCGCCCGCCATCGCAGCGTCGGTGGATGCTTCGATCGCTTCGCGCACCTCGCGGCCGCGCTCGGTGACGCTGTCGCCGTCGAGCAACCCACGAGCGCGCAGCCGCTCCTCGCCGGCAGTGAGTTGCTCTTCGGTCCATCCGCGCCCGCGGGTGTGCGCCCGCGGGCCGAGCCCCCAGTAGAGGTCGCTGATCAACCCGATTTCCAACGGGTCGAACCCGGCCGCGGACCAGGCTTGCACATGCGAATCGCCGCGGAACTCGCGCAGCCGATCGGCCGAGCGCCACAGCCGCGCGATCGGGTCGTCGGGGATGTCGGCGGCGCGCTGACCGGCGAACAGCGCCCGACCGGCAAGCGGCAGGTCGTCCGCAGCGCGCAGCAGCCGATCGGTCACCCACGCCGCTCGCCCGGGTTCGTGCCCCAGAATCCGCCGCAACTGCGCTGCGGCACCATCGAGCCTTGCCATCCACATCGTCGACGCGTTCGCCAGACTCTTGCCTCGACGCACGATCGGCACGATCTCGTCGGGGTTGAACACGGCGAACGCAGCCGCCACGACCTCGGCGGGCACGTCGCCCAACACGGCACCACGGCTGGTGAAGAAACCGCACTTGTCCGGCAGCGCAGTGCGGCCAACCATTCCGGGGCTCGGTGCAAAGCCGAGCGCTTCATAGTTGGCATGGCACTCGGGCGAGAATTGTGCCTGCCCCGCGACCGGCTCGATTGCCGCAGCGAGCCGCCGGGCCAGGGGGATCATTTCAGGCATGCGACACGGTAGACCTGGTGATCCGGCGTCTCTTCCGCCAGTTCTTTCGCTCAAGTACCACTCTCGAAAAGTCAATCCCAGGAACAGGACTTGGCCTCGCCATCACACACAACATCATCGAAAGCCACGGGGGAACCATCACCGCACGCTCCGCAGTCGGACGCGGAACGATATTCGAAGTGCTAGCACCCGTGTAGTCCTCCCGACTGCACCGGTGACCCTTTCAGCACTCCGAACCGAAGCAAGGTCATCGTGGCACGAGTGGGGCGACTGCTTTGGCGAGGTTGGTCACCTGGGAGATCGGGTTCCGCGTGGCCGGGTGGAAGGAGAGGAGGATCGTCACCAAGGTGTCGCCGGTGTTGAACGCGAGCGATGCTGACGTGAACGCTTTGTCGGGACTTGAGCCGGTGCCGATGACGAATGCGCCGTCTCCGATGCCGGGGAGGGGTGTCGTAGATGACGTCGCCCTTGGTGTCCTTTGCTTTGGATGCCAGAGCGCTTGCGGTCACGCGGGTTCCGGCCTCTTTCGCGTTGTTGCCCAATGCGGAGGGGCCTTTCACGATGTTGAGGATGATCCCGCCGCCGTCCGTTCCGTACGAGCATTGGCCGCCTGCCGGAGTGGAGGTGGAATCGCCGGGGCCGGGATCGGCTCCGAGTGCTGCGGTGGCGTTCTGGCGGGTGATGACCGAGCACGGCGCGCAAAGTTTCCGCGCAATCGCTGCTGACGGTCGGCCTTCATTCTCGTGCACTCAGTC
>JAYUDQ010000443.1:0-1735 GCA_043739745.1 Acidimicrobiia bacterium
CCGGAATGGCTCGTCGAGATCGCTGCCATCGCGGCAAAGTAAGCCTACGTAGTGGTTGCGGGTTCGTCAGGGGGTGACGACGATCTTGCCGAACTTCGCGCCGGCCTTGAACCGCGCATAGGCGTCGTTCACCTGTTCCAGTCCGAAGCTGGCCGCGATCGGCACCGTGATCTTCCCAGCCGCGAAGGCCGGCACAGCCTGCTTCTCCAGGCGTGCTGCGGCGTCGGCCTTCTGTTCGAGCGGCCGGGCTCGCAGCGTCGAGCCGTGGATTCGGGCCCGCTTCATCATGACCGACAGCAGGTCGATCTCACCTTTGCTACCCGCGCCGGTTCCGATCACGGTGATACGTCCACCGATGTTCAGCGCGCGTAGGTTCGGCGCCAGGTTCACCGCGCCGATGAGCTCGAGCACGACGTCGAAGGGCCCGTGCGCGTCGAACCCCTCGGGGTCCACAGCCGTCACCGCCCCCGGCCAGAGGCCCTCGACCGACGAGCGCAGCCCTGCGCTGCGGACCGTTGCCGTCACCTGTGCTCCGGCCGCAGCCGCCAACTGGACGCCGGCGATGCCGACTCCACCGGCTGCGCCGTGGACGCACACCCGCTCGCCCATCACCAGTCCGCACTGTGTGAACAGGGCGTCATGCGCCGTGGTGAAGGCCTCGGGGAACCCACCTGCCGCCTCCCATGACACCGACTCGGGCACGGCGATGGCGGTCCGCTCATGGACGATGGCGAGATCGGCAAGCGCACCGCCGCCGACGACCGCCATCACCCGGTCGCCGACCTTGAAGCGGTAGACGCCCGGACCGACGGCCGCGACCTCGCCGGCGAACTCCATCCCCGGGATGTCGGCCGGCCAGCCGGGGGGTGCCGGGTAGCCCCCGGCGATCTGCATGAGATCGGCGTTGTTGAGACCGGCGGCCCGCACCCGCACCAACAGTTCGCCCAAGCCGGGTACCGGCTCCGGACGATCCTGCACGTTGAGGGTTCCGTTCACGATGACTGCTGCGCGCATGGTCGCAGCGTACGGGGCTATCGCACCCGGCCGATGCCGACGAGATCCTTGCGTTTGATGGAAGAGATTCGCACCGGCACACCTTCCCGTGCCGCCTCGACCATCTTGCCGTCGCCGATGAAGATCCCGAGGTGATGGATCGGAGAACCGTAGAACACAAGGTCTCCGGGCTGGATGTCGGTTCGGGAGACCCGTGCCGTCTGGCTGAACTGGACGGCGGAGTTGTGGGTCAGACGGCCGCCGACGCTGGCCCACGCGATCATGGAAAGCCCAGAGCAATCCCACCCGCCGACTCCTTCGCCTCCCCAGACGTACGGCTCGCCGACGTGGGTGAGGGCGAGCGCGACGACGTCAGCGGCCCTTGGATTGGCTGCCGGCGGCGGGTCGATCGGTTCGGTGAAGGTGTACGTGATCGGCGCCTTCGTCGTGGGCACCGTCGTCGACCCGGTGGTGTCGGTCACCGGGGGCTCAGTTGCTGTCGAGGTGCTCTCAGGCACGGTCGTTGTGGGTGCCAACGAGGTCCTGGCCGCGGTGGCGGTGGTGGTGGTCGTCGTGGTCGTGGTCGTCTTGGGCGCAGCGACTGCGGCGATCACGGGTTGGATCGTCGACGGGACCGTGTCCGGCGTGAGGACGATCACGCCGACGATGACCTGGCCAGGGGTCGGGGCCAAAGGCACGAACGGGGCTGTCGTCGTCGTGCGCTTCGGTGCCTTCGTGCTCG
>JAYUDQ010000444.1:0-4805 GCA_043739745.1 Acidimicrobiia bacterium
TCGGGTCGCAGTGCGCGCTCGGTCGTGGGGCCCACTCTGCGGCGTCCCTCGACGCCACCGTCATCGGACTCGTCGATCGGGTCACCCGGCGGATGCGTCGGGCCGGACGGGTCGGGCGGACCGTGACGCTGCGCCTCCGCTTCGACGACTTCAGTCGGGCAACGCGTTCGCACACACTGCCACGGGCCACCTCGCAGACGGCGACGGTCATCGACTCGGTGCGGGCCCTGCTGATGGACGCGCTGCCGATGATCCGCGAACGGGGCGTCACCCTGGTCGGCATCGCGATGGCGAATCTCGACGGGGACGACGCCGTCCAGCTCGAGCTTCCGTTCGACGAACTGCACGCACCCGCGCTCGACGCGGTGATCGACGGCGTGCGCGAGCGTTTCGGCAACGACGCGGTTGGTCGCGCCGTACTCCTCGGACGACGTATGGGGAGTGTGCCGATGCTGCCCGATTGAGCACCTCTGTGCGGAGCTGGGTCTGTCTACAGAGCCGGTGAGGTCCGGTGACTCGCCAGCGCGGCGTCGCTGTGGGAGTGTCGGCTCACCGCTACGAGCCGAGGGGATCACGATGAACGAACTTGATGCGATCGCATGGGGGTACGGGCTGATCGAAGGCCCGCGCGCCGACGCAGCCGGTGGCCTCTACTTCTCGGATGTCCCGAACGGCGGCGTCCGTCGGCTTGCACCCGACGGCGCGATCGAGCTCGTGGTGCCGAAGCGACGCGGCGTCGGTGGCATTGCGTTGCATGCCGACGGTGGCATCGTCATCTCCGGGCGCAACATCTGCCACGTCCGAGACGGGGTGTCCCGCGTCGTGTTTGCGCCCGACGCACCAGGCCTGAACGATCTCTTCACCGATACTTCCGGACGGATCATCTGCGGGACCATGCGGTCGGACCCGTTCAACGAGTCGGGACCGCGCACACCGGGGGAGTGCTGGCGCGTCGATGCCGACGGCGACGCTGCGATGCTCTACGGCGATGTGCTGCTCACCAACGGGATCGGCCTCTCACCCGACGGAGCCGTGCTCTACCACTCCGACACCGCGGTTCATGGCGTGTGGGCGCACGACTACGCACCTGACGGCGGGGCGACCGGCCGGCGGCTGCTCGTGCAGCGCGACGACCTCATGCCCGACGGTCTCGCCGTTGACGAGGACGGCACGGTCTGGGTGGCCGACGTGTCGGGCTCGCGTTCGATTCGGGGCTTCTCGCCCGAAGGCGACGAGGTGGGGCGGATCGAGGTTCCCGCCCGGATGGTGACCAGCCTGTGCTTCGGCGGCGCCGATCGACGCGACCTCTTCGTCGTCACCGCCGACAACACGGCACAGCCCGATCGACTGGGGACGATCTTCCGTAGCCGCGTCGACACGGCGGGATGCTCGGTGGCACTCGCCCGGGTCTGAGCGTCGTGTACACGGGGTAGCGCGGCTACGAAGGCGAAGTCGAAGTCAAAGGCGAAGTCGGTGTCGAAGTCGGCACGGACGTTTGCGGCAACGTCGGCGCAGTCGTCGGTGCCTCCGGCGCGCACAGCGCGATGCCCTTGGCTGCGAGCACGTGGACGTTCGCGTCGAACACGCGCGCCAGCAGGAGCGGGTCAGCCTGCACGACTGCTGTGAGTCCGTCGATGATGGTCACGACCTTGGGGTCGTCGTCGTAGAGCAGCACATCGTTGCCGGCCCGCAGCGCCAGTTCGGCGGCCTTCACTGGGCTGAAGTGGTAGGTGATCGGCCACATGCTGAGTGAGTCGGTGACCACGAGGCCGCGGAATCCGAGGTCACCGCGGAGAACGCCGCCGATGGCCTTCTCGGACAGTGTTGCGGGCACTCCACCGAGGCCGGGGACCTGGAGGTGGCCGACCATTACGCCGACGGTCGTGTTCGCGATCACCCCTGCGAACGGCAGCAGGTCGGCCGCCCGCAGCTGTTCGAGCGGCGGAGTGGTCGCCCCGATCTGGTGGGAGTCGCCACTGGCATGACCGTGTCCGGGGAAGTGCTTCACGACCGGGAAGATCCCCGCATCGAGAAGTCCCTGTGCAAACGCCAGGCCATATGCGGTAGTGACGGCCGGATCCGGCGACCAGGCTCGGTCACCGATGCCGTTCCCATTGCCGTTGGCGAGATCGAGGATCGGCGCGAAGTCGACGTTGAACCCGAGCGCCCGCATCGCGGTGCCATGCGATCTGGCAAGCGCGCGTACCTTCGTAGGGGACATCGTGGCCGCCATCACGGCGGCGCTCGGCATCACGCCGACGGCCTTCTTCAGATGCTGCACACGGCCGCCCTCCTCATCGACGGCGACGAACGTCGGCACATCGCTACGCGCGCTTGCTATCGACTGGAGTGCGGCCCTACTGCGTTTCGTCGGCGTGCCACGGACGAGTATTCCGGCAAGCCCCTGCTCTGCGACCAGCTGGCGGGCCCGGGCCGCAAACTCGATCGGGATGCCGACCATGAACATACCCGCGACCTGACGGCGGACCGGCCAGGCAGCAACGTCCTCGCCGCGCATGCAGGCCGGGCTGGAAGTCTGCGCGGCGGCCTGCGCCGTCGTCGCTCCGGCCGGTCTGGCTCCGGATGACGAAACGATCATCTGCACACAGAGGATCGTGCAAAGGCACAAGCGGAGCAGCATCCGGCTGCCTCGTCGGGTCCGATGCGCGTCCGAGCGGGGAAGGAGCTCGACCAGCACTGCGGGCAAGGGTACTCGCATGGTCTGCGACCCGGCCGGTACCGATGGCGGAGCGGTTGCGCTACCGTTTCGGTGCCCTCGAACGGGCCGAAAGCAAGTCGGTGTCGCAGTCGCGACGACGAAAAACGAGGAACGTTCTGCGGATGCGCAACCGTCGAGGAGTGATTGCGCCAGCCCTGGCGCTGGTGCTGTGCATGTTCGCGGCGATCCTCGCGGGAAGTGACGAGTCATTCGCCGCCAAGGGCACCTCGAAGACGACTGCGAAGTCCTCGAAGACGACAAAGACCACCAAGAAGACCGCCAAGATCACGTTGGGGGCGGTGCGTCAGACGCAGTTGGCCCGCGATCAGGTCCGTGCCAAACGGGCGAAGGCCGCTGCGAAGGTCAACGCGCTCAAGGCCACCCAGCGGCGCGCATCGGCGGCCTTTGCCGACCTGACGAGCAGCGTCCGCGTCACCAGCGTTTCTCTCGACCGGGCCCGCCGCTCGGCTGCGAAAGCGACGTCCGATGCCGCCAACGCACAGGTGCGCCAGCGCACGATCGAGGCGAACATCGAGAAGCTCTCCTCGACGCGCCTCGAGAGTGCGCTTGCCGCATACGCACAGCCTGCGGCCTCGAGTCTGGACAACTACCTCGATGCCGGTGACGCAGCCGAAGCAGGCCGCCGGCAGATCCTCGACCGCCTGGCCAAACGTGGAACTGCGAATGCGCTCGACGAGCTGCAGGCCCTGCAGGAGGATCTCAACATCCAGCGGATCCTGGCCGAGCGCGCCCAACGAAAGGCATCGGCGTATCGCACATCGGTGGCGACGAAGCTGGCCAGCTATCAATCGGCTCGGAAGAAGCAGGGCACGTTCGCGGATCAGCTCGAGAACCGACTCGAGGCGCAGCTGTCCGAAGCTGCCGGACTTGCCGACCTTGACAAGGGACTATCTGCACGCTTATCGAGTCAGAACGACGCGTTGGCGAAGCAGCTGGCCGCCGCAGGAGCGGGAGGGCGGGGCGGTGGGAAGTTGTCGGTGGCCGAGATCGCAGCCGGAGGCGGCGGTGACACGCACGGCATCAAGGTCGCCTTGGCCATCCGCGGCAAGCTCGCGGCGATGGTGTCCGCCGCGCAACGCGATGGTGTCTTCCTCACCGGCGGCGGCTACCGCAGTCCGGCCGCGCAAGTCCAGCTGCGCATCGCCCACTGCGGGTCGAGCTCGTTCGCGATCTACCAGGCGCGGGCGTCGTCGTGTCGTCCGCCCACGGCCCGTCCGGGCGCGTCCATGCACGAGCGTGGGCTGGCCATTGACTTCCAGGAGGGCGGCCGCACGCTGACCCGAGGCAGCCGCGGGTACGCGTGGCTGCGGAAGAACGCGGGTCGGTATGGGTTCATCAACCTGCCGAGCGAAGCGTGGCACTGGAGCGTCAACGGTCGCTGAGTTGATGGCGGTGGGCCCGGCCGCCGCTCGCCGTTGGGGCTCGCTTTGGCACCCACCGCGTGCGCCTGGTTGGGCGCTCATTGCTTCACTCGTCGCGGGCTCCTCGTTCTCGCATTCGGCCGTGGCGCGGTGTTGATTGCGGTGGGCCCGGCCGCCGCTCGCCCTTGGGGCTCGCTTTGGAGTACCTAATCGCCGTCGGGCCGGGCGCGGCGTTCCGACTTCCTCTGGCTCTGCCGGCCCTTGTCGTCGAGGCGCCGCTGCGTGGCGCCTCGGCTCGGTTTGGTCGCACGTCGGGCCTTCTCGACGTGCAACGCAGCCGCGAGCCTGTCCCGGAGGCGTTCTCGGGCCAGCACTCGGTTGCGCAGCTGCGAGCGTTCGTCACTTGCCGTTGCCGAGACCAGCGGACCGAGCCGCTCGAGGATCCTCGCTCGCTGCACAGGGCCGAGCGCCGTCGATGCCTCGACATCGAAGCTCACGTCGGCCCGGGTGTTCGATGTGTTGGCGTGCTGTCCGCCCGGACCGCCGCTTGCGGAGAACCGCCAGCGCAGCTCCGACGCAGGGATGACGACGGAACGCGTCACGCGCAGTGCCGAGTCGTCGCCACCGGTCTCGGGCACGGTCGGCGGGCTCATGTCGCCGGAGCGCCAAGTCGGTCGAGGATGTTGCGGGTCACCTGCTCGACG
>JAYUDQ010000445.1:0-11805 GCA_043739745.1 Acidimicrobiia bacterium
TGCAGTCGCAAGAAGGCCCGTGCCTGGACTGCTACCGCACTGGGCTGCCCGTCGTGAATCAGGATCTGGCCGCGGTCAACGGCCGCTGGCCGAACTTCGCCGTCGAGGCGTTGGCCGCCGGGTTTCAGTCGGTGCATGCGCTGCCTATGCGGCTTCGAGGTTCAGTGATCGGCGCGCTGAACCTCTTCCACGTGGAGCCGGGAATCATGCCCGTGGTCGATGTCGAAGCAGCCCAAGCCTTCGCAGATGTCGCCACGATCGCGATCCTTCAGAATCGAGCCTCGCTCGAGGCCGAGGTCGTCACCGATCAGCTCCGGACCGCGCTCAACAGTCGAATCATTCTGGAACAAGCCAAAGGAATCATCGCGGAACGCGAAGGTCTGCAAATGCCTGAAGCCTTTGTGCTGTTACGGAACCATGCCCGTAACCACAACCTCCGCCTCGTCGACGTCGCATCCGGTGTGATCGACGGCACGCTCGCCTCCTCAACGCTCGATCGTCCACCAACAACCACCTCACCGTAGAAGGCGGCCGGTCCGGCCCCGCAGCGGTTGTTCATACCTGTTGAGCGCTGCGAGAAGTGGTGGGTGCCGAGGACGGGGAAGGCGTTGCTGCCGCGGCCGGGACAGAGGCGCTGCCGCTCGTTGCGATAATCCTGGTACCTCCTGCGCACCCGCCAATGACGTCGGGCGCTTCTCCCGCACGGATCACGGTGATGCGTCCACCGGACACCTCGAACGAGACTCGCAAGTCGACATCAGCACCCGGCCCGGGTGTGAACACGTAGCCATCGTCGGTGCGGGTGGCGGGACGACATCGATGACACTGCCCCACCGAGCCGCACCGGGTGAGCTCGCTGGACCGGAGGCGTGCTGGACGACATGCCCGCCATCTTCGCCGCCCAATAGTCCCCAGCCACGCAGGGTTAGGCCGACTGGGCTCGCGAAGAGATCAGTGCACGACCCGAGAGCTCGCCGCCCAAGGCCGAAACTCCGGCTCTCAGGCGGCGACGCGCCGGTGTGCGTCGGCGAGGCTGATGGCACGTTGACGAGCGAGCGGGCGACGCCGAAGTCGGCCTCGCCGAGGTTCGCTGCCGCGGCAACGTTCGCCACCTCGCGTTGGATCGCCGAGCGACGCCACCGGTCCAACGCCGGATCAACCGGGACGTCGGCCACGACAGGCTCAGGCAATGGAAGGCGACCATTCGGCGGCGGACGACTCACCTGTTCACCACCCTGGGCATCGAACACATGCAGCGTGCCGTCCGGGTCGAGCTCCAACCGCAACCCCAACCGGTGAATCCGGTGATGATGACGACCACACAACAACACCAGATTCGTCCTGTTGGTGGGGCACCGTGTCGGTACCGGACGCGCTTCGAATCAAGAGGAGCGGGGTTCGTCGCGCTCCGGCAGCCCGCCTAGACCGCAATCACTTCGACCAATGTGCCCAGCATTCGGAAGTCATCGGGATTTCGGGTGTAGAGCGGCAAACCTGCTGAGCCTGCCGCCGCAGCGATCAACAGATCGACCGAGCGTGGACCGCGAGCCTTGCGCCCCGAAGCCGCGACGGCCGCATAGATGCGGCCGTACATCCGCGACGCTTCGGCATCGAAAGGCAACGGGTCGAAGGCGGCTTCGGTTCGTTGGAGGCGATCCTGGCGACGCGCCCGCTCGTCGGCGTCCGTCGTCGCGTGCGGTCCGGCCGCAAGCTCGGCCATCGTGATCGCGCTCACCGCTACTTCCAACGGCAGCAGCGACGAATCGAGGCGGTCAAGGTCGATGATGACCGAGGTATCGAGCAGCCCCCGGTCTCGACGGTTCTCAGGCACTGGGCTCTATGTCCTGACTCGCTACGGCATCGAGATCATCACGGAACCGTCGTGCATCAAGCGCTGGGGCGTTCCTGAACAGCGCGACTACAGAACTGATTGGGACGAACCGATGGCGTCGAAGCGGGGCCAGCTCCGCGACCGGCACGCCATTGCGCGTCACAATGAACGTCTCGCCCTTATCCAGTCGCCGCATGATCTCGCCGCTGTCGTTTCGGAGGTCTCTCTGCGTGATGACCTGACTCATGAACGTACCGTAGCACTACGTGCTACAGCTGTTTCCTGGATTGTGTCCGGATGCAACTGCCCCGCGGCGCGCACCGCATGCGGCTCGAATTCGTCGAACAAGTCCGCGACCCGTTCCGTGCACGCCGATGCGATCACTTTCGCCTGACCCAACGACAACCGCCCATCGACCAGACGCTCCTGCGCCATCGACTTCCGCGCCAAACGAGTAGACAACCGAATCGCCGACGCTGCGTCCTGATGCGTCCGCCCACAACGATCCGCAAGCCACTCCGTCGCCGACAACCCCGAACCAGCCTCGATCGCACCATCCGCCACCGACTCATGCAGCCCCGCCAACCACTGCCCCTCCAGCTGATCCATCAAGCGCCGGTACTCGACAAGCTCCTCAGGCCCCTGGACCAACCCGCGACCGCACGCGCTGGCCTCCGCCAGCACCGTCCGAAGGAGATCGATCGACATGCGAATACCCTACCACAAATTACGAACACACGTTCGATAGGACTATTCCTCCATATCGACGGCGGCACCGATGCGTTCGAGCTCCGTTTGCAGGAGAGCGACCAGCGAAGGCAGTTCGCGGGCAAAGTCGTGATCGGCCACAACCGTGACGGTCAGGGTCCCGGCGTAGGAAAGCACGCCGAACGCGACGCGCACATTGCCGCTTGTGCCGTTCACCGGGATGATCTCGGTGACGGGCGCCTCCAGGAAGGCAACGCGGCTTTCAGGACCTCGGAGGTTCGTCACGAACGTCGTCACCATGCGCTGATGCCTGGTGATCCAGTTCAGCGTTCGAGTCGCCGCAAGGAAGCGGAGGGCTGGAGCGAGGATCGCCGCCGACGCCGCTCCGGGCGCCTGCTTCCTCGCCCGCGTAATGGCGGCGATGGCTTCCATACGGGCGCCGGCCGTACCGGTCGTCGGCAGCATCACGGCCATGACGCCGACATCGTTGCCGAGCCGAGTGGCACTCGCCGCCTTGCGGCCCGAAGCAGGAATCGACACACCGAAGTGGGCGACTTCTTCTCCCCGCTCGGAGAGGAACACTCTGAGGGCACCGGTGATCGCCGCGAGAACTGCATCGTTCACACTGGCACCGTGCCGGCGCGCAGCGGCATGGATCGGGTCCAGGCCGGTTTGCGCGACGGCCAGACAACGTCGGGGGCCGACCGGCCCGTTCAAGGAGCAACGCGGCGCACGCACCGTTCGACGGCTCGTGCCGAGCTCGGCTGCGGCGTCGCACACCCGCCGCATGCTGTGCTGGAAGTTCCGGAAGTTCCGGACCTGCGCAAGGGAATGCAGCCGTGAACGCATCGCATCTGCGAAGAGGACCATCACCGTGGGTGCCGACCGAGGGAACTCCCTCGCGACCGGCGCGGGGGCGCCGTCGACCAGGCAGGCGAGCACGGCCAGACCGCCCATGCCGTCGGCCATCACGTGGTGGAAGACGAGAATCAGCGCAATCGCGTCGGCGGCGAGGCCGGTGACGAGCGTTGCCGACCAGAGCGGTCGCTCGGGGGGCAGGCGACGGACGACAACGTCAGATACGACGGCGAAGAGCGTCGTTCGATCCCCCGGCGATGGACACCGCACCTCGTGCACATGGTCGGCGATATCGAACGACGGGTCGTCCACCCAGATCGGTCTCCCGCACGCGAACGGCACCGACCGCAGGCGTTGACGGAGCCTCGGGACGCCACAGATCCGATCGGCAAGCGTCGACCGTACGACGTCGAGCTCAAGACCACGAGCCGACGCGAACAGCAACACTGCACCGACCTGTCCCGCGGCCGGCGTCGTCGCGGTCGCCAGTTCCATCATGTCGATGACGCTGGCTCGCTCGATGGTCCCGGACGTCATGGAGCCCCGGTCCCACTGAGCGGCCTCATCGCAACATTCGAACCTGTCGAGAAAACTTTGAAGGCCTCGAACCAGGCCACGCCCGCTCCACTGGCGGCGAGGGCAACGATCGCATCAAGTGGCGATATCGGGCCGAGGTTGAAGGCGTTGCGCAATCCGGGGACAGTCAGGAGCAGCGCGAGTAGGCCCACCGCGAACGTCAGGATCCACTTCAGTGTCGGGTTGCGCCGTTCGACCACCGTGCGCCAGATCGAGAGCCGCCATGAACGGTTCACCAGGATGAGCGCGAGGTTCGAGAGCACGAGCGCGGCGAACGTGATGGAGCGGACGGTGTCGTCGCTGCGGCCAGAGAGCACGCTCCACAGGTAGACGGCGATGACGGCCGCCAGCACGGAAAGTCCCTGCAGCGCGGCGAGCGTGAGCACACGTCGGTCGAACATCGGCCGGCCGACGGGTCGAGGTGGCTGATCCATGATCCTCGAGTCGATCTGCTCGGCTTCGAACACCACCGAGCAGGCCGGGTCGATGATCAGCTCGAGAAAGGCGATCTGGACAGGGAGCAGCACCAGCGGCCAGTTGGCGACGAACAGCGGGACGATCGACATTCCGACGATGGGAACGTGCACGGCGATGATGTACGACATCGCCTTGCGCAGATTGTCGAAGATGCCCCGCCCTTGGCGGATGCCGCCCACGATGGATGCAAAGTCATCGTCGAGGATCACCAGCGCGGCCGCCTCGCGGGCGACGTCGGTGCCACGTGCGCCCATCGCAATGCCGATGTCCGCCGCTCGCAGTGCCGGGGCGTCGTTCACGCCGTCGCCGGTCATGCCGACGATCTCGTCGTTGGCCTTCAACGCCCGGATGAGCTGCAGCTTCTGCTCGGGCACCATGCGGGCGAAAATGCTCACCGTGCGGACGCGGCGGGCCAGTTCATCGTCGGGCATGGTGGACAGCTCCGGTCCGGTGATGCATCCCGCCCCATGGTCCAGGCCGATCTCACGGGCAACCGCCAACGCGGTGCCGGGGTAGTCGCCGGTGATCATCACGGTGCGGACCCCGGCGCGGGCGCACTCCGCTACTGCATTGGCGACGCCCGGGCGCACCGGGTCGTGGAGGCCGGCCAACCCGAGGTATTCGAACTCGAAGTCGTGCTGTTCGGTGGGCAGGGGCCCGGACCGGTCGAAGTACGCCCGGGCGACACCCAGCACGCGTTGGCCGCTCGCGGTTGCCGCGTCGACCTGTTGGGTGAGGTTCGCGAGCTTCTTGGTGCCGAGATGGCAGAGGTCGGCGATGGCTTCGGGCGCGCCCTTGGCCGCCACCACGTAACGGCTGCTGTCGGGAGACCGCCAGACATGGGAAAGAGCGAGCAGATGCTCCGACAGCGCGTACTCGCGCACCAGCGACCAGTCGGCGTGGATATGCTCCGTCCCAGCCAGGTACCGGTCGCCGAGTACCCGGAAGGCCTTGTCCATGGGGTCGAACGGATCAACCGGGGAGGCGAGCACGGCGAACTCCGCCAGCGCGTGGAACTCCTCCGGCAGCGGCTGGCCGGTGAGCGAATGGCTTGCCCCGTCAATCATCAGTTCGCGTACGGTCATGCTGTTCATGGTCAGAGTGCCGGTCTTGTCGACACAGATCACCGTGGCCGAACCCAGGGTCTCGATGACCGGGGAGCGGCGAGTGAGCACCTTGCTCTTCGACATGCGCCATGCACCCAACGCGAGGAACACGGTCAGCACCACCGGGAACTCCTCGGGCAGCACCGCCATGGCGGTCGCGATGCCGGCCAGCAGACCCTCCAGCCAACCACCACGGAGCAGGCCGTACGCGACCACCACGATCGCGGCCGTGCTCAACCCGATCACTGCCACCACGCGCACGAGCCGATCGACCTCACGCTGCAATCGGGTCCGCTCAGGCTGAATCGTCCGCAACGCGGTTCCGATCCCACCCAGTTCAGTGCCGGCACCGATGGCGGCAACGCGGACCAATCCGTGACCCTTCACCACGAGCGTGCCGGTGAACAACCACGGCGTGTCGTCACCACCGGGTCGCCCCGTCACCACGTTCCCATCGAGCGAACCCTCGCCCTCAACCGACACCGGAGAGGCGCCCGCCGACTTGCGGACCGGGACCGGCTCGCCGGTGAGGGCCGACTCGTCGACCGACAGGTTCACCCCGTCGAGCAGGACCGAGTCGGCCGGCACCCGGTCACCTTCCGACAGCAGTACCAGGTCGCCTCGCACCACCTCACGACCGGCGATGCGCACCTGCGCCCCACCACGCACCACCAGTGCCCGCGGCGCCGACAGATCGCGCAGGGCCTCCAGCGCGTTCTCCGTCTTGTGCTCCTGGTAGATCGAGATGCTGATCACGACGACCACGAACGACATCAGGAGAATGCCGTCGAGCGGCTCGGCCAACAAGAAGTTGACCGTTCCCGCGCCGACCAACAGCAGCAGCATCGGCTCACGCACCACGGTCAGGACCTGACGCAACAGGTTCCGCCTCAGCGCCTTGGGCAATTCGTTCGGGCCGTCACGCGCCAACCGCCGTTCTGCTTCCTCCGACGACAGCCCCTGAAGCCCGTTCGCGTCAGCGTCAGCGTTGGTCATACAGGAGACCCCGGGGAACCGACCAGGAACCCGGACGAAACGGTCGGGCTGGTCGGATCGCCGGGGAAGGGCAGGAGCGGTGCCACTGCAGGGCGTTCGAGCCCGACCGCTTCGTACACCGCATGCTCGTCGAGCGTCTCCGCAGCGAGCAGCGCATGCGCGAGGCGGTCCAACTGCGGTCGGTGCCCAAGCAACGTGGCCATCGATTCCTGATAGCACGCATCGATGAGGCGACGTGTCTCCTCATCGACCAGGCGCCTTGTGCTCTCCGATGGGGAGCGCGCATCACCGGGATACCAGCTGTCGCCACCAGCGGCGGGCAGCACGGTCACCGGACCGATGGCGTCGGACATGCCCCAGCGGCCGATCATCTGACGGGCAAGCCCAGTCGCCTGCTCGAGATCGGACTCCGCCCCCGTCGTCACGTTTCCGAACACGATCTCCTCGGCCGCACGCCCGCCGAGCGCGCCGACGATGCGGCCGCGGAGATACGTTTCGTCGAACCCGTAGCGATCGACATCCGGCGCCTGGAACGTCACCCCCAACGCGTTGCCCCGCGGGATGATCGAGACCTTGCGCACCGGGTCCGCTCCGGGAATGAGAATCCCCAGCAATGCATGCCCGCCCTCGTGAAACGCAGTACGCGTCCGCTCCTGCAACGACAACGCGATGTGACGCTCAGCCCCAAGGACGATCTTCTCGAGTGCATCGGTGAAGTCCGCCGTCACCAACTGCGTGTGCCCGCGCTTGGCCGCCAGCAACGCGGCCTCGTTCACCAGATTCTTGAGATCCGCCCCCACCATGCCCGGGCTGATCGACGCGATCTGGGCCATTGACACCTCCGGTGCAAGCGGCACACCACGGATGTGCACCCTCAGGATCGCTTCGCGTCCGACGATGTCGGGCGGGCTCACCACGATTCGCCGATCGAAGCGCCCAGGACGCAGCAGCGCCGGATCGAGCACATCGGCACGATTCGTTGCCGCGATCACGACCACACCATCGGCCCTTGTGAAGCCATCCATCTCCGTGAGGATCTGATTCAACGTCTGCTCCCGCTCATCGACACCACCGAAGCTCGCGCCGCCCCCGCGGGCCCGACCGATGGCGTCCAGCTCATCGATGAAGATCATCGACGGCGCGACCTTCTTCGCCTGATCGAACAGATCGCGGACTCGGCTCGCACCGACACCCACGATCATCTCGATGAACTCGGCCGCCGACGCCGAGAAGAACGGCACACCGGCCTCGCCCGCGACTGCCCGGGCCAGCAGCGTCTTACCGGTGCCGGGAGGGCCGGAGAGCAGCACTCCCCGCGGCAGCTGGGCACCGACTGCGTTGTACTTCGCCGGGTTGCGGAGCATGTCGACGATCTCCATCAATTGCTCCTCGACCTCATCGATCCCGGCCACATCGGCAAAGGTCATCCGCACCGGAGCAGCGTCACCACGAACAGCCTTGGACCGTCCGAGCCCGCCGATGGCACCCATTCCCCCGCTCTTGCGCATGGCCCGTGTGCCCAGTACCACGAGCCCGATTATCAGCAGCGTCGGCCCGAAATTGGCGAGCAGGGTCAGCCACGCCGGCGTGCTCGAGAACAGCGGCTTCGCCCGAACGTCGACCTTCTCGGCCCGGAGCTGCTCGAGGAGCTTGTCATCGGCGAACGTCGGCCGTTCTGTTGTGAAGTCCGTGACGGTGGCCTTGTCGATTTCCACCGCCGTCTTCATCGTGCCCTGAATGGTGTCGCCCTTGCTGTTGACCGCCTTCACATGGCCTGCCGAGACCTGGTCGACGAACACCGTGTACGACAGCACCTGCACCTTCGTCGACGGTGTCACGAACGACGCAAGGATCCAGTTGAACGCGAACGCGCCAACGATGATGATGACCCACCGAGTCCGGTTGTTCGGCGGCCGATCGCCATCTGCGCCGGCTGGCTTCGGCGCACCCTCGACCCGCCACGGCGTGCGCGGCGCGTCGTCGGGAGCCTTGTTCTCCCCGGTCGCCTTGCCGGCCGGGCGCCACTCGAACTTGCGCAAAGGCGACGTGACCACTTCTCCGAGGTGCATCCCTCGATTGTGCGTGTCACTCCCGTCAGCCGGTAGAGACCTTCGTCCCATGATGGGCACCATTGTCAGAACCACTGCGCAGTGGGGCCGAACGGCTCTATCGGGTGTGTCGAAGCCGGCACTCCGCGGTCAACGATCACCCGTGATCTCGATGACCTGCTGGCGTTGCTGGGCACGAGAATGGACAAGACATCGATCGCCACGTTTTGCACGGTCAGTCGGCGCACGGTCGGCAGGACGGCCGAAGGTTCTAAGTTCGGAAGGCCGCCTATTTTACGAGCCAGCGTGCAACGGATCGCACATAGTCACGAAATCCCATCAGAAAATCGTCGATCGATTCGGCAACAATCTCCATGTCGATGTCGGCATACAGGTGCACAAGTACGTTGCGCAATCCAACCGCGGGTTTGAGCTGATCGGCAAGGCGGTGTGTGACCACACCGGCCTCGGCCATGAGGTCGAACGACTCCCGACCCGTCCCAGGCGCCTGCCCGAGCACAGTGGACGCAACGTGCGCGTTGATGTCGAGCGCGAGATCGACGACCGCCTGGATCATCCGTTCGGTCGCGGCGCGTACGATCGCAGAATCACTCAGTGCCTTGGCCGTTCGATTGTCAAGTGCGTCGAGTTCCACAAGCAACCTGCGCTGGTGGGCAAGGCGGCGTTCTATCACGTCCGCACTTGGCCGCATGGGCATCATTGTGCCATCAGCTCCAGGTTCATCCGTCGGAGATGTGCGGTGTCGCGACGCTCGCCAATTGCGGCCATCTGCATGACGGCGAACGCACCCGATACGTCTTCGTACAATCCGAAACCGGTGAGCGCTTCGGCCCTGAGCACAGGATCATCGACGTCAAGCACCACGAGGTCTATGGCCTCGCATCCACTCAGTTCCACGAGGGCGGTCCAGAGAGCGATTCGCTGTCGCCGACCTGCACTTCGATCGATGAAGCTCACACCGACATCCAGATCGTCAGGCGGACGAAGCGTCGATTCGCGCGTCGCGCTGCCGAACGCACACATCACTCGCACACCGAATTTCTCGCAGGCGGCGTCGAGGCCGCCAGCCTTCGCCAGCTCAACGAGCCGAGCAAACCCGGTCCGGGGATCGGTGGCGACTGCGGTCATCTGTGCAGGCTACCGACGATGGCTACGGCCGGGCGTCAAGGATCATCGTCCGAAGCGACTTCCGCTCATGTGATGGTCAGCGTGACGACGACGCTGGCTGACAGGGTCCCGCTGGTTCCCGTGATGGTCAGCGGGTACGTGCCGGGCAACGTGCCCACCGGCACCGCGACGGTCAAGATGACGTTGGTCGAAGTGCCGCTCGCAGAGATGCTCGGGAGCGAAGGGAGCCCAGCCACCGTGACGGTGATGGCGCCGCTGAACCCAACCGTCGGCGTGATCGTCACGGTGAAGGATCCGCTGGTGCCTCGGGCGATCGTCAATACGGCGGGTGCGGCCGTGAGGCCGTAGCCACCCGTCCCGCCGACACCGACCACGCTCAGCGTGACCGGGTATGAGTGCGTGACGATCCCGTTGCTCGCCGTGACGACCAGCGGGTACGTGCCGACGACGGCCGAGCTCGGAACACTGAGAAGGAGCGTGGTCGGGCCGAACGTCGGGTTTGGCACGAACTGCGCAGACGAGCCCGCTGGCAGCCCAGCGATCGACTGCGACACGGTGGCCGACGCAACCGTGAGCGGTCGGTAGCCGATGAGCGTGTTCGACGACGTGCCAGGTGCCATCGTGATGGTTGCGGGGACGTCGAGCGCGAAGTCGGGCTGGTTCTGCACGTTCACGACCATCGTGGTCGTTCGGGCCTGGACGCGTGCATCCGCAGCAGACGCCAGCACCGCGATCTGGTACCTCCCGTCGGGGGTGGCCGCGGAAGGCGTGACGTAGAGGACCGTTCCTGCCCGTGTCGGGTTCGGGGCGAAGTTCGCAGTTGTACCGGCCGGGAGTCCGGAGGCGCTGAAGGTGACGTCACCGCCGTACCCGCCCGAGCGGTCGACGCTGATCCCGAACGCTGCCGTCCGGCCGGCACCGACCACAATCTCCGGATTGTCCGCGCGCAGACCGAACGACGACACTGGGGACCCTGGTTGCGTGGTGCTCGTGTTCGCCGGCGGTGGGTTCGTCGGCGGTGGGTTCGTCGGCGGTGCGACGGCCGTCGCGCTGATCTCCAGATAGACCGCAACTGATCGCAGCTTCGCCAGCGACCTGACCCGCAGAATGATCGTGGCCCTCGCGGCCGGTGCGTTCTGGGCCACGTGGACATCGAGCTCGTAGCGACGGTTGCCAAGCGACCGCACGTCGGCCGTCGCGCCGGCCGGGAGTCCGGCGGTCTCGAACGACAGCGACCCGACGCGTCCCGTGCTGCTGAGCACGAACGGGTACTGGGCCGTCGCGCCGGCCGCGACACGCTGGGTCGGGAGCATCCCGATCGCGACGCTCGGGCGTGCGGCTGCGCTACTCGGGCTGATGGGCGCGAATGCGACCATGCCTGCAGCCAACGTGGCTGCGATCAGAGCGGATGCGCCCGTCCAGCCTCGACGACGGTGACGCGACCGGGTTCGTCCCGGATCACCCCCGCAGTTCAGTGAGGTACGGATCGGGCGATCGATGTCTGCCATGGCGGCCTTTCAAGGGAATCGGAAGAGGTTGAACCGCGGCGGCCGACTTATCCGCCACGGCTATCGTCCGCTCTCGGGCGGTAACTCAACAGGGCCTTTCGGCCTGAACGCAACCGGAATCGGACTCGGCTCAGTCGTGTTCGTGCGATCTCACGTTGCGGATGTCGTTGCCGACTTCCGCGAGCGTCTTCGATATCGCCTGCGACAAGGCGGAGCCGATATCTCGGACGTCGTCCTTGATAGCCGGGTCTTTCGCAGCTTTGCGAAGGCCTTCGAACGCACCCTCGATCGATGAGGCGAGATCGCGGAGCGCGTCGGTGACGTCGTGATCTTCGGACGACGATTGCTCGATGTGTAGCTTCAGCTTCAGTCCGAGCCCGTTCAGCTTCGTTCCGAACTCGTCCCAGCTCGTGGATGTGTTTGTGTTCATGGTGTCAGGGTGATGCGCGGATCATGGATCGGCTAGGGCCTTTGGACCTGCACTAGTCGGGCGATCCCTTGCGGTCACGTGACAGTGCGAGTGAGGTTCACCACGGGAAAGGGACCTT
>JAYUDQ010000446.1:0-1734 GCA_043739745.1 Acidimicrobiia bacterium
CGGTTCGTCACGGGTGTTGATGATCGGGCGGCTACGGGTGGTCGCCGAGCTGACGCCCTCCCAGATGTGCTCGGCCCGCTGGGTGATGCAGTACACCGCGCCGCGAGCGGTCTGCAGGACCTTGCCAGCACCTGCGTAGATGCTGCGCGACACGAGGAACGGGATCAGTACGTCCGCATAGTGATGCAGCTCGTCGGCACGGCTGGTGAGGTAGTTCTCGTGACATCCGTAGCTGTTGCCGGCCGAGTCGGTGTTGTTCTTGAAGAGGTAGATGTCGCCCTTGATGCCCTCTTCCCGAAGGCGCTGCTCGGCCGAGCCGAGGAGGCTCTCGAGGATCCGCTCGCCCGCCTTGTCGTGGGTGACGAGGTCGAGCAGGGAGTCGCACTCGGGCGTGGCGTACTCCGGATGCGAGCCGACATCGAGGTACAGACGGGCGCCGTTCTCGAGGAACACGTTGGAGCTGCGACCCCACGACACGACCCGGCGGAACAGGTAGCGGGCGACCTCGTCGGGGCTCAGGCGGCGCTGGCCGCGCAACGTGCACGTGACGCCGTACTCGTTCTCCAGGCCGAAGATCCGTCGCTCCATTCGGGCACCCTATGCGACACAGACGCGGTTGCAATGGCGACGGAGCGATGACCAATTGACGAACAGGTTCGGGCGGGGCTCCGCGGATCCGCTGGGCCGGGGTTGGTTTGGTTGTCAAGGATCGGCGGCCGTCTCGGTGGTGGCTGACTCGTGGTCGGCGCGCCGGGGCGGTCAGATTGGTGGTCGGTAGTGGTGTGGCTTTCGCCGGTCAGGCAGCGATGCGGGTGCGAGTCGCCGTGGCGATGAGTTCTCCGGTGGCCCGGATGCGGATGGTGACGGAACTATTGGCCTCGCGTGTGGCCGTGAGCTGGTTGGCGTGGAGATGTTGGTGGTGGGCGTGGCAGAGGAGAATGAGGACTTCGACGTCGGTGAAGCCTTGGTCCGCGAGCCATTCGTTGATGTGATGGATGTGGCTCAAGGAGGAGATGGTGTCGCAGCCGGGGTATTTGCATCGCAGGTCGCGTGCCCAGACGGCGAGCTTCTGGACGAGCGACGGTTCCCGGCGCCCGCGGACGTACTTCAACACCTCACCCGCACTGTTCTCGAAGCAGAAGTACAGGTCACGCTTGATCGAATCGAACAGTGACGGCGTCACCGGTATCGGCCCGTGGTTGAGCATCTCGGCCTGGAAGCGTTCGACGTTGAACACAATGACCGTTGCGGGCTTCGAGGTGGTGACCCGGACCGGCGACTGCACCGTCGGACTTCGAACGCCAACCGCCTGTTCGGGACCGTTCGTATCCGGATGGTCGTTCCCGCCTTCATCGACGGCTCTCGACTTGGTGCCGGGTCGGATCCCTGCGAGTTCGAGCAATGCGTCGGCGAGTCGTTGCTCGCAGCTGTCCGTGTCGTGGCCACCCAGGACTCGCGCTCGGGTCGGATTGTCTCTCCGATAGTTCGCCTCGCTGATCGCACCCAGGATCGTCTGGAGCGTGGCGCCCTCGACCGGTGGCAAGAATCCTCGGAGTCGGATCATGCCGTCAGGTCCGTTCGAGAACCGCAACGACCGTGCCCCATGCTGGCGGGATGCCGTGGTTTCGCCGGGTTCGAGCGCGAGCCGGAACTGCTGCACGGCGCGCTCGAAGTCCTCCGGGGACATCTCGACCCCGGACTCCAGCAGTTCCTGCGCGCCAGGCTGGTCAACGA
>JAYUDQ010000447.1:0-11804 GCA_043739745.1 Acidimicrobiia bacterium
CGGCAGTCACGAGCGAGCGCAGTTGGAGGCCGGTCTTCGGCAGTTCGTTGGTCACGTGGTCGACCGTAGCGCCGCCGCGGCCTACCTTCACCTTCATGAGTGATCTGCCGAATGCTGCCACCACCGATGCATCCGGCGAGCCGTGGTGGAAGTCCGCAGTCGTCTACCAGATCTACCCCCGCAGCTTCGCCGACTCGGACGGCGACGGGGTGGGTGATCTGCCCGGAATCGCGAGCCGCCTGGACTACCTCGCCACGCTCGGCATCGATGTGATCTGGCTCTCACCGGTCTACCCGTCGCCGCAGGACGACAACGGCTACGACATCAGCGACTACGACGGCATCGAGCCGGTGTTCGGCACGCTCGCCGACTTCGACGCGCTGATCGCCGGCATCCACGAACGGGGCATGAAGCTGGTGATGGACCTGGTCGTGAACCACACCTCGGACGAGCATCCGTGGTTCCTCGAGTCGAGGTCGTCGAAGCACAGCCCGAAGCGCGACTGGTACTGGTGGCGCGCGCCCCGCGATGGCGTGGCTGCGGGCCTACCGGGCGCGGAGCCGACGAACTGGAGGTCTGCATTCTCCGGCCCGACCTGGACGCTCGATCGGAAGACAGGTGAGTACTACTTGCACCTGTTCGCCCGCAAGCAGCCCGACCTCAACTGGGAGAACCCCGATGTGCGCGAGGCGGTCTACGCCATGATGCGGCGCTGGCTCGACCGCGGCGTCGACGGCTTCCGTATGGACGTGATCAACCTGATCTCGAAGGACACCGCGCTGCCCGACGGCCGCGTCACGGGTCGGGGCCGCCTTGCCGACGGGTCGGCGCATTTCGTGAACGGGCCGCGCATCCACGAGTTCCTCGGCGAGATGTATGACGCCGTGTTCCGCGACCGGCCCCGCCGCACGATGACCGTGGGCGAGACGCCCGGCGTGAGCATCGAGGACGCGATCCTCTTCACCGACCCGGCCCGCAATGAGCTCGACATGGTCTTCCAGTTCGAGCACATGGTTCTCGACGGGGGCGCGAACAAGTGGGACGTGCAGCCGCTGAACCTGCTCGATCTCAAGGCCACGCTCGGCCGGTGGCAGACGGGTCTGGCCGACATCGGCTGGAACAGCCTCTACTGGAACAACCACGACCAGCCCCGCATCGTGTCCCGGTGGGGTGACGATGGGGAGCACCGCGTGCGCTCGGCCAAGTTGCTCGGCACTGTCCTGCACCTCCAGAAGGGCACGCCCTATGTGTACGAGGGCGAGGAGATCGGCATGACGAACGCGCCGTTCGCGACCATCGACGACCTGCGCGACATCGAGTCGGTCAACTACTACCGCTCGGTCGTCGACGCGCACGGGGTGTCGCCGGAGGACGTGATGGTCGGCATCCGCAAGATGAGCCGCGACAACGCCCGCACGCCGATGCAATGGGACGCATCAGTGCAGGCCGGCTTCACCACCGGGAGGCCGTGGCTGGCGGTGAACCCGAACTACCCGACGATCAACGCGGCCGCTGCAGTCGGCGATCCCGACTCCGTGTTCCACCACTACCGCCGCCTCATCGAGCTCCGCCACACCGAGCCGGCGGTCGTGCACGGCAGCTTCACGATGCTGCTGCCGGACGACCCCAAGGTGTATGCGTACATACGAAGTTGGAAGGGGACCGACCTGCTCGTGCTCGCCAACTTCTCGAGCACGGCGAACGAGGTCCTGCTCGACGACGCCGAGTGGTGGTCGGCCGAACTGGTGTTGGGCAACTGGCCCGATCCTTTGCTCGGGTCAGCGTCGGTGCTGCGCCCGTGGGAGAGCCGGATCTACCGCCGAACCGGCCTCGGCTGACCCGAAACACCAGTGTGGTGCCCGGGTCCGAGCGCCTATCGCTCGGACAACGCCAGTCCGGCACGCTCGATGGCGTCGAGGTCCGGTGGCGTGAACACCGCAAGGATGATGCGGTTGACGCCCTCCGCCGCGAGCTCCGCGTGCAGCGGATGCTCCGGGTCGAACAGCGCATCGTCCCAGGGCGCCCACACCGACGAGATCCAGTCGGCGCTGGCGGCACTGGCGGCACTGGCGAGATGCGCGTCGCGTGCGATGGCCAGCAGCGAGGCCCGGTCGGGATGGTTCCACCGCACGTTGACGCCCTGTGTCCGCGATCCGGCGATCCGGGCCAGGGCACGGCTGTTGACGCCGAGCAGGACCGGCGGCACCGGGTTCGGACGGGGGAACCCCCGCCATGCGTCGGGCCGGTCATCGGCCCACTGCGTGTCGAGCAGATCGAGGGTGCCTTCGAGCAGATCGTGGCGCGCCGCCATCGTGGGTGCGATCGGGGCGCCGACGACGTGCTGTTCGCCTGCGAAGGCGCTCGTCGGGCTCGCGCCCGCTCCGAGGCCCAGCAACAGCCGTCCGTTGCTGATCGTCTGCGCCGTCGTAGCCGCGACCGCGAGGAGCCCGGGATGGCGGTTCGCCGTGTTCGCCACGAGTGAGCCGAGCCCGATGCTCGACGTGGCGATGGCGAGCGCGCCCAGCAACGTGAAGCATTCGAGCATGGTGTCTCCCGAGAATGCCGCGCCCGACAAGTGATCGAGCGTCCAGATCGTGGCGAACCCCGCGGCCTCGGCTGCGAGAACGGCGTCGCGGTAGTGGGGCCACGAGCAGCGTGCGGGACTGAACTGGACGTCGAAAAGCACTCCGGTACCCTAAGTGAACCCGGCGTCTACGTCAGATGGTGGATTGTCGGCTCGGAGCGTCCGGGGTCGGGCACGTCACCGATCGGCCAGCCCAGGTAGATCACGGCCACGATCGTGTCGTCGGGCTGCAGCCCGCACCACTCCTTCACCGCCGGGACCTCGGTGACCGCTCCGGTGCCCCAGTAGCTGTTGAGGCCTGCGGCGGTTGCTGCGAGCAGGATGTTCTGCACGCCCGCCGCCACTGCGTCGCGATCCTCGCCTCGCCGAGAGGCACCGGCTCCTTCGACGCTGTGGGACCCGACCACAAGTACCACAGGGGACCGCTCGTACTTGCTCCGTGTCTTCGCGAGCACCGCTTCGTCGGTCGTGCCCATCGTCTGGACATGCAACGCGGTCAGCTCGCCGAGGCGCCGGCGCGAGTCGCCCGTGATGATTGCGAAGCGCCACGGCTCGGTGCGCTTGTGGTTCGGGGACCATGTCCCCAGCTCGCAGAGCCGAACCAGTAGGCCCGCGTCGACCGGGCGATCACGGTCGATGCGTAGGTTCGTGCGGCGCTGCACGATCAGGTCGGCGACGGTGTCGAAGGCGGAGGCGGTCGACGAGGTGTTCGCGGTGTTGCTCATGGGCTCTCGATCGGTCGTGAGGAAGCAGGAGGACAGGACTCGTTCACCGAGGCGTCACACGGAAGCCTTGCAGTCGTTCTGATCTTCAGGTACTCTACCCAACAGGTTGTCTGGTGGTCTGACAATAGGACAATCAACCCGCAGCTCTCAGCAATCAGCGATCTGCCTCGAGGAGGCGAAGTGTCGGTGGCGAGTCTTGACACAACCAACGCACGTAGCCCGGCGGGAGTTGACGGAGCAGACGAAAGCATCCGGCGTTCGACACAGCGCCATCGCCGGCGAGCGGCCAGGGAGCGTCGAGTCGTCTGGGCGGGACGCATCGTCATACTCGTCGTACTCGTCGGCGGAATGAAGATCATCAACGCTCGTTCGGGCGACCTCACGATGCCGAACCCGGTCGACGTCGTGCGCCGGTTTTGGGAAATGCTACGCGACGGCAGCATCCCGCGGGCCCTTGGCGAATCGCTGATCGTTCTCGGCATCGGCTACGGGCTGGCCGCCGTGGTCGGCGTCGTCGCTGGCGTCCTTCTGGGCGGCTCGCGACTCGCCGGTCGGATCGCGGAACCCTTTGTCCACGCAATGAATGCGACACCCCGTGTGGCCTTCATCCCGTTGATCATCGTTTGGCTCGGGCTTCGGCAGGACGCGAAGGTCGCCGTCACCTGGTTGAGCGCGGTAGTGCCGATCCTTGTCAACACAACGTCGGGGATCGAGAACGCGGACGCCGACCTCACCGAGATGGCGAGGTCCTTCGGGGCGAGGCGACGCGATCTCTTCTGGCGTGTCTGGGTTCCTGCGGCCCTGCCCTCGATCCTCACCGGGCTTCGGGTCGGAGCTTCTCTGGCCATCCTCGGCACGGTCGTCGCCGAGCTCTACACCGCGCAGGCCGGCCTGGGTGGTCTCATGGTGCAGGCCTCCAGCAGATTCCAGATGGACCGGTACTTCGCCGTCGTCCTGGTGCTCATGGCGTTGGGCGTGGCCATCACCTCGACTCTGCGGATGCTCGAGCGCCGTGCCGCGAAGTGGCGCCCCAATCCGGCCGGCAACTTGTGAACGCGACTTCGACGATCCCGGCTACGACGCCGACCTCGCTGCCGACCTCGATGCCGAGCAGCGGCCACCTCAGTGTGCGGGGAGTGACGCGCTACTTCAAGGACGGCGCAGTGCATGCGCTCGATCGGGTGAGCCTCGACATCGCGCCGGGAGAGTTCGTCAGCCTCGTTGGTCCGAGCGGGTGTGGGAAGACCACGTTGCTGCGGCTCCTCGACGGTCTGATTGTTCCCGACGAGGGCGAGGTGCTCCTCGACGGTGTGAAGCCGAAGCCGTCCCCCGAGATCGGCTTCGTGTTCCAACAACCTCGGCTGATGCCTTGGCTCACGGTGCAGCGCAACGTCGAGTTCCCGTTGACCATCAACGGCGTCGGGCGTAGGGAGCGTGCCGAGCGGGCCGGCGCGATGCTGGCGATGGTCGGCCTCACCCAATTTGCCGGTGCCTTCCCGAGTGAGCTGTCCGGTGGCATGCAGCAGCGGGTCGGCATCGCACGGGCGTTCGTCGGTGAACCGCCGCTGCTGTTGATGGACGAGCCCTTTGCTGCTCTCGACGCCATGACTCGCGAGATCATGCGTGGCGAGCTGCTGAAGGTCTGGTCGACGAAGCGCACGTCGGTGGTGTTCGTGACCCACGACATCGACGAGGCGATCTACCTCTCGCAGCGGATCGTGCTCTTGCGCCCACGCCCGGGTCGGGTGGACGAGATCATCGAGGTCAAGATTCCCGAGCCCCGTTGGGTCGGCGACGTGACGGCGACGCCGCCATTCCGTGCCCTGCGCGAGCACATCTGGAGTCGCATCCAGGAACTGGTCGGCGCCAGTTCGGATTGGCGCGAATCATCCACCGGCGATTCCTCAGAGAAGGAGCAACGATGAGCGTCCGCGAGCTCTGTGCGACCATCCACGAGATCACCCTCGACAGGACGCGAGCACTCGCCTACCGCGACGGTGACACGTCGTGGCTCGACTCGTATCCGCTTGATACCGACGAGCGGGCTGCCTTCGAGTGCAAGGACCTCGCCGAGCTCTGGCGCCTCGGCGCTCATCCGATCATGCTCTTCCACCTCTCCGCCATCCTTTTCGGACGCGCGCACTACATCGAGAACGTGGTGCCGAAGATCCAAGGGGTGCCGAACCCGTTCTACGACTACTACTCGTCCCGCTATCCCGACGAGCCGGAGATCTGAGATGGGATCGCTCGTTGCTGCCGTCGCGATGACGCATAACCCCCGGATGTTCTGGAACGCGGAGGCGGCCAGCGATGATGACCGCAGCGCCGTCCGGGGTGCGTTCGATGTCGGTCGCAAGGCGATTCGCGACGCTTCACCCGACGTGGTCCTCGTGATCGGCAACGACCACATGGATCAGTTCTCGTATGACAACCTCCCGGGATTCTCGGTGGCGCTGGGCGACAGGATGGAAGGTCCGTTCTGGTACGAGGACGAGATCATGCGGCTGCCGTCGTACTCGGCCCCCGTGCACACGGCGTTGGCCATGGATGTCCTCCACGGCGCGTACGAATCCGGGTTCGAGCCTTCGCGGACCGAGAGCTACCGCGTTGATCACGCCTTCACGATCCCATTGGATGCGATGCTGCCGGACGCCGGGGTTCCGGTGGTGCCCGTGTTCACCAACACCTTCGGGCCGCCCCTGCCCTCGAGTCGTCGCTGCCATGCGTTCGGCAAGCTGATTCGCGAAGTGATCGACGGTCGCCCTGAAGGAGAGCGTGTTGCCGTTGTCGGTTCGTTCAACCTCTCCGTCGATGTCGGCGGTCCGAGGATGGGGCAGCGCAGCACCGGCTTCGACGAGCGGGTGCTGGCCATGATCGAGGCCGGCGAGAGCGATCGGCTCGTCGAGGAGCTCGAGCCGCACCGGCTCGTGCGCCACGGGAACTCCACCGCCGAGTTCCTCAACTATCAGGCCACACTCGGTGTCGTCGGAGACCGCAAGCCGGACTTCGTCTGGTATCGACTCGTGCAAGGTTGGGGCGGCTGCCCCATCGTCGTGTGGTCAACGCTCTGAGGAGCACTCCCCGCTGTTCCATGCTGCTCCGGGCGAGCAGCAGCTTTCGCTGGTGCATCCGTTAATCCCTTCCATCAGGAGTGCCCATGAGCCGATCACGAACCCTCGGTGCGACCCTTGCCCTTGCCGCAGTCCTTTTCGGCGCGACTGCTGCGCCGAGCACCGCGGCGAAATCCACGAAGAAGACGACCAAGCCGGCGGCCAGGGCAACCACCACGCTCAAGCCGTTGTCCGCGGCCACAGCCACGACAGTGGCTCCTACCGCAGCTCCACCGACGACGAGTCGGAAGCGGGACAAGTTGACACTTGCGCTCCCCGAGGCGGAGTTGCCCGCCATACCCAACAACATCGGAACGCTGGCGAAGACGCTCGGGTACTACGACGCCGAGGGTCTTGACGTCGACATCGTCCGCGTGAAGGGCACGCCGCAGGTGATCGCCGCGCTGCAGTCGGGCGACGCTGATGTCGGAAACCTGGCCACAGCCGACGTGGTGTCGCTGGTGTCGCAGTTCCTGCTGCAGCTGCGGGCGGTCAACTCCACACAAACAGACCTCTCGTTCATCATCGCGTCGAACACGTCGATCAACAGCCTCAAGGACCTCGAGGGCAAGACCTACGCGATCGCCACATTCGGCAGCCTCGACCACAAGCTGGCGGAGATCGTGCTCGAGAACGCAGGAGTGAACGTCTCGAAGGTGGACTTCGTCGCAGTCGGCGATCCCGGTGCGCGTGCCCAGGCGCTCGCCGCTGGGGTGATCAATGCGACGACAATGTCGATCTCGACGTTCCAGGGAATCCGGACGCAGCCGAAGGTCAAGATCCTTGTGGACACCGGAGCGTTCCTCAAGGGGGCACCGATCGTGTCGAAGGTGAACGCGGCATCGCCGAGCGCGCTGGCGAAGAAGCCCGAAGCGATCCAGAAGCTCGTCACCGCGCAGATGAAGTTGGCCCGCTACTTCGCGGACAACCCGAAGGAATGGGCGGCCATCACCGCAAAGGAGCGCACCGACCTCAAAATCGAGAACCTTCAAGGCCTGCTCGGCTTCTTCAGTGCCTCGTGGTGCGTGAACGGCTGCCTGAACCTTGCCAACCTGGCGAAGACGAACGACTACCTGTATCGCACACCGGACTTCATGAACCTACGGCGCATCGAGGTCAACTATTGGACTGACCCCAGGTTCGTGAAGTCTGCCCTCGCAACCCTGAAGCCGTACGAAGGCATCGACACGCCGTGAGAGCGGCAAGGAATGTATTGTCTGACAACCAGACAATGCGGTACGATCCCGTGACAACAACAGAGTGCCGCCAACGATGATGAGGAGCGACGTGGAACGGATTGCCGGCACCGAGAAGCTGAACCGGGAGACGCTGGTCGACCGTTTGATCCCGGAACTTCGCCAGCTCATCGTGTCGGAGAGCATCAAGCCCGGTGAGGCGTTCCCATCCGAGCGTGAGCTCTGCGAGGCGTTCGGCGTCGGACGCACCACCGTTCGCGAGGCACTCCAAGGCATGGTGGCCCGGGGGGCACTCGAGCGGAAGGGCAAGGAACTGATCGTCGTCGACCCGCTCACACTGCCAGCCCACGAGGCGGACATGGCGGCACTCGCTGCTCGACTGTCGGTGAAGGATGTGTTCGAAGTGCGCCAGCTCATCGAGTCGAAGGTGATCGAGGCCGCGGCGAAGAACTGGTCCGACGATGATCTCGACAGCCTCGCGGCCGCGCTCGAGCTGATGCGAGACCCCGCAACCGACGTGGCATACCACGAGGCCCACAACGAGTTCCACCGCGAGATCGCCCGCATCGGGAAGAACCCGGTCCTTGCCGCCATCTACGAGGCGAGCTTCCCGTACTTCTTCAAGCTACCCGCGTATTGGCGTCTGTTCGGTCGCAAGGATGACAAGCCGAGAGGACGGATCAATGGTTGGAAAGGACATGTCCCCGTCTATGAGGCCATTGCCAATCGCGACCATGAGGAAGCCGTCCGTCTGAACAACGAGATGAATGAGCGCCTGGAACGTACGATCATCCAGCAGCTCAAGCGCCCCACAGTCTGACCCCCCGAACCAACGTCTGATTCCCCCGAGAAGAGAGCGAGTCCGCGAAGTGCGAGACGGATACAAAGTCATCGACGTCGATACCCACGTCACCCCCAGCATCGAAGTGCTCCTTCGCTACGCCGACGCCTACCTACTCGGCCGCGCCGAGGAGCTCAAGCCCTATACCCGTGTCACCAAGCCAGTGGCGGGTCGGGGCCATCCCACGCACGACTACGGCGTGGTGCGCGTCGATCCGTACCCTTACAACCGCATGGCCGGACGCAAGGAGGGCGCGCCGGCCGAGACCGGTGCCGGTGCGAAGGGCGCGCTCGAGGGCCGCACGAAGAACGACTCGACGAAGAACGTCCATGACAACATCCAGCACGACAACCCCGAGGGCCGCCTCCTCGACATGGATGTCGAGGGTGTCGACATGAACGTGATCATCCCGGGCACGTGGGCGCCCGGCTCGTCGGCGCTCGACCTTGAGCTGGCGAAGTCGATGCATGGCGCGTATCACCGATATCTCACCGACTACACCTCGGCCGATTCCCGGCGACTGAAGGCGCTGGGTCTCGCCCATGCCGGTGACCCCAAGGGGTCGGCGAAGATGATCGAGAAGCTGGCCGAGGAGGATTGGCTGGCCGGGATATGGGTCGTACTGCCCGAGGGGCTGCCGATCGACGACCCCGATCTCGACCCGATCTTCGCCGTGATGAACGAGGCGAACCTGCCGATCGTGCACCACAGCTTCTTCTACGAGGCGCCGTACTTCCCGGGCTACCGCGACGTCTGGGGCAATGCCGCTTTCGCCCGAACCGCAGCCCATCCGTGGGGCGCGCAACGCCTGCTCGCCTACGTACTCATCAGCGGCATGCTCGATCGCTACCCGAACCTGAATGTCGGCGCGGTCGAGACCGGCCACGGCTGGCTGGCCAACTTCATCGTGCGTCTCGACAAGCAGATCCGCTTCGTCGCCGGCGACACGATCCCTCCGGAGCTGAAGCACACGCCGATGGAGTTCGTCGAGCAGGGCCGGGTGTTCTGCGGCATCGAGTCGTTCGAGGGCCCGCTGATCACCAAGGGCATCATCGACGTACTCGGCGACCACGTGCTCATGTACGAGTCGGATTTCCCGCACCCCGAGTGCGCGTTCCCCAACAGCACTGACAACGTCATCGCCTGGAAGGACACCATCGGCGAGGTCGCCACCCGCAAGCTGATGGGCGAGAACGCCGAGCGCTTCCTGCGCCTCACCACGACGCCATGGAACACGCCGACCCCCACCGGACGGGTCGCGACTCCCGTCGCGGTCCCGGTCGCAGGCGACTGACGTACCCCGACACCCATGGAGACCGACGCTGCACTCGACCTCATCGCCACGGCCCGGCGCATCGCCGCTGAACACGGTCTTACCGTGACCGTGGCTGTCGTCGATGCGGCGGGTCATCAGGTCGCGCTCGCCCGTGGGAAGAACTGGCATGGCCCCTATATGGCGTTCGGGAAGGCGCGGCTCTCCGCAGCGTTCCGGAAGCCGACCCGTCAGCTGCTCGAGGACTGGGTCGATCGTCCGCTCTTCGCCCAGAGCCTGACGGAGATCATTCCGCAAGGCGTGACGCTGAATGCAGGGGGATATCCGATCTTCGACAACGGGACGTGCATCGGTGCAATCGGAATCGGAGGGAGTTCTCCGGAAAATGATGATCTCATCGCACGGCTCAGCGTCGAAGCCATAGGCGGACTCACGTAGCAGTATCAGCCAGCACCACAACCAAATCTACCTAGCAACCTGCACGCTTCAGCTACTGCTGACAAAGGGGTCAAAATGCAACATCCCAACCAACGTGACAAGCCCTATCACCGTGGCAAGCAAGGCGCTCCCACGATTCTGCTCGCGACGATAGCGCTCGTGAGCTTGGCGGCTGCGGCCGTTGCGCCGTCCGCGGTGGCGGCCACCAAGAAGGCCGCCACAACGAAGAAGAAGACAACAGCCACAACTGCCACCGCGGCGACGACAGCGCCGCCGCCGACCGCCGCCGCGACGACTGCCGTACCGGCCCCGACCGGCGCCGCGGTGCAGGACCCGAAGGCTGCCCCGCTGATCCTCGCGGTGAACACCGAGCCGTCGACGCTCGACGCCCAGCTCGTGAACGACCGTAGTTCGCGAGTGGTCGGTGACAGCATCTTCGAAACGCTGCTGGGACGGGACCGCAATAACAAGCCGAGTCCGCTGCTGGCAGACACCTGGGAGGCGAACTCGTCGACTTCGTGGCGATTCTCACTCCATAAGGGCATCAGCTTCACCGATGGGGAACCGATGAATGCCGATGCCGTCGTGTTTTCGATCAACCGGATTCTGGACCCCAAGTTCGGCACGCAGCGAACCAGCTACCTGGAGGCGATGGTAAGAGCCGTGAAGGTCGATGACATGACAGTCGACATCATCACAAGTGTCCCGAGTGCCACGCTGCCCATTCAGATCACATCAATTCCGATCGTCCCACCGAATGCCGCGGCAAAGATAGGTACCAATCCAATCGGAACAGGACCGTACGTATTTGTGAAGTGGGATCGTGGTCGTGAGATCGTGGCTAAGCGGAACGAAACCTACTGGGGTCCGGTGAAACCGAAAATTGCCGAGTTCCATCTCAAGTTCATCGCTGACGCGCAGACCGCCCTTGCGGCACTGCAGACCGGAGAAGTGGACCTCGTCGTCGATCTCCTTGCTGAGCAGAAGAAGCTCGCTCCGAAGGTGTCATCGACGCCTAGCTCAGAGTTCAGCTACATCGCCTTCAACACCTACAAGAAGGAACTCAACGACCCTCGGGTTCGGCTGGCATTGAACTACGCAGTCGACAAGGAATTGCTCGCATCCACGATCTACGGAGGAGACGCGCGGCCGGATGATGCGCAGCACCTTACGAAGGACATGCTCGGGTACAATCCGGATCTGCACCCCTACCCGTACGACGTCGAAAAAGCCAAGTCACTCATGAAGGCGGCTGGCTACGAGAACGGTTTCACGTTAGATCTGAATGTGCCGATCGGCCGCTACTCCAAGGGCGAGGAGTCATCTGATTTCATCGCTGCGCAGTTGGCAAAGATCAACATCAAGGTCAACGTCGTAAGGATCGATTTCAATACGTTCCGCGTCCAGTCTCGCATCAAAGGCACCGCCACCGGCGCGATGGACCTCAAGTACTCTTGGAACTCGAATGAGTTCTTTGACGGTTCACGGATCATTGCACATATCACCTGTGATGGGACGAGCTCGAAGTACTGCAACCCACAGGTCGACAAGCTCATGGACGAGGCGACAAAGACACAGAACCAGTTCGATCGAGGCCTCAAGTATCGGCTGGTCTGGAAGCTGCTCAACGATGACCC
>JAYUDQ010000448.1:0-1732 GCA_043739745.1 Acidimicrobiia bacterium
GCGCGCTTTGCCAAGGGTCAGCGGGCCGTGCTCATGTTCGGGATCGGCGCCGCGCTCTGTCTCCTGCTGGCCGTCGCCAACCTGATCAGCGGTAGCCCCGCAAGCGCAGTGATTCCCGGTGCCGCCGGCGGGAGCGCGCTGCGGGCGTGGAAGTTCGCGAAGGTCGCGGGAAAAGGGACGGCCAACTGACGATCGGCTACGGGTTCTCCGGAATGGCGAACGGCGTTGTCGCCGGTGCACGTGCCGAGGTAGCCACTGCGTAGACCCGTCGACGCGGTATCCCCGTGGTTCCCGCGACAGCATCGACGGCTTCGCGCGTACGGAGGCCGCGCCCGCGCTGCTCGTCGACAAGAGCCATGATCGCGACATCGTCGAACGTTGCGATCACGGCCGGATCGGCACCCTCGATGACGATCACGTGTTCGCCCCGCGGGTCGGTGGCCGTTGCCGCTGCCACCAGCTCGGCCAGAGTGCCTCGCTGTGTCTCCTCGAACTTCTTCGTGAGCTCCCGGCTCACCGACGCCCGACGCGAGTCGTCGCACACCAAGGCCAGGTCGGTAAGTGTACGTAGTATTCGATGCGGCGCCTCGTAGAGGACGATCGTGCGCTTCTCCAGCGCGATCTCGGCGAGCCTCGACGCCCGATCGGCGCCACTGCGCGGAAGGAAGCCCTCGAACACGAATCGCCCGGTCGGCAGGCCACTGAGCGCCAGCGCGACAACGACTGCAGATGGACCGGGAATGCAAGTGACAGCAAGACCGGCAGCGACGACGGCGGCGACGACCTGCTCGCCCGGGTCGGAGATGGCCGGCATCCCAGCGTCGGTGACCAGTGCGACCTGCTGTCCGCGCTCGATGAGCGCAACGATCCCCGGCCCCGCAGCGAGTTCGTTGTGGGCGTGCACGGCGAGAAGTCGCTTCCCCTCGATGCCCGCGGCGGCGAGCAGCTTGCGCGTGTGGCGGGTGTCCTCGCAGGCGATCGCGTCGGCCGTACGAAGGGCTTCGGCCGCGCGCGGGGCAAGATCGCCGAGGTTGCCGATGGGCGTGGCCACGAGGACCAGACCGGCGCGCCCGGGTATCGACACCTCCGCTTCATCCGGTGCAGTCATCGAATCTCCATCCGATCACCCACCGCAAGGCCCCATCGGGCGAACGCACCCGCTTCCGCCTCGACCACACAGCGGCTGCGCACATGCGGACGCCCGATCCGGTGTGGCGACATCGTATGTATACAAATGATGTGCAGTCCGTCAGCTTTTGAACCTCGGCAGTGCGCGACGTCGATGGCGAAGCGCATGCCGAACGTGTGGACGCTGCGGCACGGCTCGAGCAGGAAGGCACCATCGATGCCATCGCGACCGAGGAGCCCACGCCGGCGCGCTGCGTGCGATCCGGCCAACTCGATCTCGGCCACGTGCAGCCCACGTTGGAGGAGCACGGCCACAGGTGGGGCCCCTACTTCGAGACGTTGAACTTGAAGTCCATCACGTCGCCATCCTCGACCACATACTCCTTGCCCTCCATACGGGCCTTGCCGATCTCGCGGGCCTTGGCCCACGAACTCAGCTCGAGCAGAAGGTCCCAGTGGATCGTCTCGGCCTTTATGAACCCACGCTGGAAGTCCGTATGGATCTCCCCGGCGCACTCCGGTGCCTTCGCCCCAGCCCGGAACGTCCAGGCCCGCGATTCCTTCTCACCCGTGGTGAAGAACGTCCGCCGGCCGAGCAGCGAGT
>JAYUDQ010000449.1:0-4802 GCA_043739745.1 Acidimicrobiia bacterium
GGCGAGGTCGCGGTGATCGGCCTGCCGTCGGAAAAGTGGGGCGAGACCCCACTGGCCGTCGTCGTGCGAACCGACCCGAACCTCACTGCGGCCGACGTCCTCGCACACTGCAACGGCAAGCTGGCCCGCTTCAAGATGCCGACCGCCGTCGAGTTCGTGGCCGTGATTCCGCGGAACGCGACGGGCAAGGCTCTCAAGCGGGAGCTGCGGGTGCAGTACCCCGGATAGATGCGGAATCGAGCACAGCGCCGAGTCACATCACCTTGTGGCCGTACATCTCGCCGAGCGGATCGCTGATCAGTTCGAGGCGGGCACCGTCGGGATCGAAGAAGTAGATCGACGAGCCGTCGATGTGCTGATAGCCGATGCCTTCCGCGTCGAGCTTCGCTTTGAGGTGCGCCCAGCGACTCGACTCCACGGATATCGCAAGGTGGTGCAGACCGCCGAGCACTTCGGCATACGGTCCGAGATCGAGGCCGGGCAGGTCGAAGAACGCGAGCGCGTTGCCGTTGCCGATGTCGAAGAAGAAGTGCGACGACCCCCGATAGTCGCGGTTCTCGAACAGGTCGGTGAGCGGGAACTCAAGCACGCCTTGGTAGAACGCGATCGTCCGCTCCACGTCCGAGCTGAGCAGCGCCACGTGGTGCACGCCGCGCGCCGACGACACCGGCCGTTCGCCTGCCGCCTGCATGTGCCGCTCGCGCAGCACCTTGCGGTGGGCCGAGAGTTCGTCGATCTGCGGGTCAGTGAGCACGGGGTTGCCTCGCTTCGGATGTGCGGACGTTCAGCTTGCCGTCGTGGACGCGCCGACCCTGATGACGGTAGCGGTCGGCTCAGAGCAACCCGCGATCCAGCAGATCCAACACGTCGCCGGCCCGGATGCGCACCGCTTCCATGTCGCTGAGCCGCTCCGCGGCCCGCACCTGTTGCGCCACACGCGCGTTGCGGATGAATCGTTCGCGATGGCGATCAAGGAAGCTCCAGTAGAGCGTCGTGAAAGGGCACGCATCGGGCCCGGTGCGCTTGGTCCGGTCGAAGGCGCAACCCTTGCAGTAGTCGCTCATGCGGTCGATGTAGGCGCCACCGCCGGCATAGGGCTTGGTTGCCATCCGTCCGCCGTCGGCGTGCAACGCCATGCCGATCACGTTCGGCAGCATCACCCACTCCGCTCCGTCGACGAACCCCGCCCACATCCAGTCGGTCAGCGCCTGGGGATCGACGCCGGCGAGCAGCGAGAGGTTCCCAAGGACCATGAGCCGCTGGATGTGATGCGTCCAGCCGTGGGCATCGACGTCGCGCAGCACGTGGGACACGCATCGCATCGCTGTCGGTGCGCCCTCGAAGACAGGCGGGAGGGGACGGTGCGCGTCGAGGGCGTTGGCTTCGCGATAGCTCGGCATCCACTGCCAGTAGCGACCCCATACGTACTCGCGCCAGCCGATCACCTGACGGACGAACCCTTCGGCCGAAGCGATCGGCACGGCACCGCTGCGGTACGCCGCCTCGGCCGCATCGCAGACCTCACCCGGCAGCAGCAGCCCAATGTTCAGGTAGGGGCTGAGCAGCGTGTGCGCAAGGTGCCAGCTCGTGGTCAGCATGGCGTCCTCGTGGGGCCCGAACCGGGGAAGGACAACGGTGATGGCGTGGTGGAGCCGGCGCAGGGCCTCGGCGCGGTTCGTGGCCCAGGTGCCGTCAGGCGGCTGGCCCCAGCAGCCATCGGGCAGGTCGTCGAGCACTTCGAAGTCGAGCGCGTCGAGCGGTGTGCGCAGCGGCTCGGGCCATGCGCGCGCGTCACGGGGCGGACGTTCCCGATTGTCCGCGTCGAAGTTCCACCTGCCACCGGCGGGCTCGTCGCCGTCCATCAGGTACCCGAGGCGCCTCCGCTGCCAGCGGTAGAAGTCCTCCATCTTCACCGACTTCCTGGACCCGGCCCATGCCCCGAAATCGCCGTGATGGCAGAGGAACTGGTCCGACCGGACGATGGTCACGCCGAGTCGCCGGAGCAGTGCGAGCCCGTCCCACGAGGCCGGCTCCATGGCGCTGACCCGTGTTGGAGCGAGCTCGGACATGTGGTCGCGAAGCCCTGCAGTCAGACTCGTCGCCCGGCGATAGTCGACGACGAAACCCTCCGCGCGCAGCTCGTCGGCGAACCGCCGCATCGAGGCCACGACGAAGTGCGCCCTCTGCACATGCCAGCGTTTCGATGCGAGCTTGGCGAAGCTCTCGATCAGCAGTACACGGTGCACTCGCGGGTCCGCTTCAGCGAGTGCGCCGAGCCCGCGGTTGAGCTGGTCGCCGAGGACCCAGATCGTCTCCATGCCGAGGACCGGGAGGTCAGCGGTCGACCGTTGCGTCGGGCAGTGTCTCGGCCAGGATCTGCCAGACGTCCGGGTCGATCCCCATCCCCAGATGGGTGCTGCGGACCTCGATGTTGCGGGCCCCCGGGGTGTCATCGTCGATGCAGGCCCGCCCACAACGGGAGTGCCGAATGAGATCACCTGGGCCCGCGAGTGCCGGCGTGTCACGGGCCAGTTCGCGTGCCAGCACACCGCCGAGGCTCCAGCCGACGAGGTGCACGGGCCGTCCGGAACGGTCGCGAATCGCTTCCGCCCGAGCCTGTACTCGGGGGAGAAGATCCTCGACGTTGCCGGTGTTCACGCCGAGATTCCACCCATGGGGGCGGTGACCGATACCGGCCAGGAATCGACGCAACGGCCACGTCGACGCGTCGCCTGCACCGAGGCCCGGAAGAACCAGCACCGGCTCGCTACGGCCACGGGGTACACGGTGCAGCGCCGGCCCTCTGGCGAGGAGGCGAGGCGCTTCGAACGCCGTGCGGGCCTCGCCTATGAACCGGGCCAACGAAGGCGGTCGGAGATCGTCCCGTGGTTCTTCCATGCGGACAGGCTGGCATCGGTGGCGGCGGTATGGCAGATCGGCCGGTTCCGCCTGCATAGATTCCCGGGCGATGCCCGACTCCGCGCCCGACCCTGCGCCCGCCCCCGATCCGGCGCATCCGACGATCCGCGGGCGTTGCCGATCCGCTCTTCGGTGGATGCGGATGGAGGGCGGTGAACAGATCGCTGTGGGCCGGTACGTCGTGCGCTGGATCGTCCTCGGCGGCCTTGCCGGCATCTTCGCCGGGCTGTCGTCGTTCGTGTTCCTCGACGTGCTCGACCGGGTCACGCGGTACCGCGTCGGCCACGGCTGGCTGCTCTGGCTGCTGCCCGTTGCCGGTCTGGCCATCGGCATGACCTATCGCCTCATCGGCGGCCACACAGCGCAGGGCAGCGCGCTGCTCATCGATCAGATCCACGAGCCGAAGCTGCTCTCGGCGGCTGGCCAGTGGGTGCCGCGGCGCATGGCCCCACTCACGCTCGTCGGCACCTGGGCCACCCACCTGTTCGGCGGATCCGCAGGCCGCGAGGGCACGGCCATCCAGATGTCGGCCAGTATCACCGACAACGTCGGGCGGCTGCTGCACCTCGATGACGACGAACGCCGGATGCTGCTCATCGCCGCGATCGGCGGTGGCTTCGGCTCGGTTTTCGGAGTGCCTCTCGCCGGCACCGTGTTCGCGCTCGAGGTGCCGGCCATCGGCCGGGCCCGCTACGAGGCGTTGCTGCCGGCACTGACGGCCTCGCTGGTCGGCGACCGCATCGTGGGCGCGCTCGGATACCACCACGCGGCCCGGCCACAACTCGTGGCATCGATGAGCTGGTTGCTGCTGTGCAAGATCGTCGTGGCCGGGTTGGCCTTCGGACTCACCGGAGCGGCGTTCACCGAGCTGCTGCATGCGCTCAAGCGCTTCGCGGCTCGAATGATCCCGGTGGAACCCCTGCGGCCGGCGATCGGCGGGCTCGCAGTCGTCGGCCTCGCCGCGCTGTTCGGGCACGACTACCTCGGCCTGTCGCTCCCGCTCATCGACCGTTCCCTCGCCGGACACGGTGCCTCATTCGCCGTGTTCGCGCTGAAGATCGCATTCACCGCGGTGACGCTCGGATGCGGGTTCCCCGGCGGCGAGGTCACCCCCCTGTTCGTGATCGGCGCAACACTCGGCGCCGCGCTGGCCGGTCCACTCCATCTCGCGGTCCCGCTGGCTGCGGGTGTCGGCTTCGTCGCCGTCTTCGCTGCTGCGGCCAACACACCGCTCGCCTGCACGATCATGGGCATCGAGCTGTTCGGATCGGGTGCCGCCGTGCCCCTCGTGGTCGGCTGCGTGATCGCCTACCTGTTCTCCGGCCATCGCGGCATCTATGTGACCCAGCGGGTCCATTCTGCGAAGGGCCCCGGTCGGATCGACGGGCGGCCGAGCCTGCATGAGCTGGCAGGACGGCGACGGTCGCGGAAAGACTGAGCCAGACCGTCCGCGTCCGCAACGAGCGAGCGAGTGCGCGTGGAAGCGCCGTGCTACGTTCGACGCACATGCAGACCGTGCCGATCCGCGAGCTCCAGCAGCACTCCTCTGCGGTCATCCGCCGCGTTCGAGACGGTGAGAGCGTCGGCATCACCGACCGGGGCGCCCTCGTTGCCATCCTCGTGCCACCCACCTCGGTCGGCGGGGCAGGCGCGCTCCTCGCCGCTGGACGGGTCCGACCCTCGACGACCACGATGGCCGACCTTCCCCGGAGCCTTCGCGCGTCCCGGCCGACCGGAGAAGTCCTCGACGACCTGCGCGCCGAGCGCTGAGGTGCTCTATCTCGACACCTCGGCGTTCCTCAAGGTCCTCGTCGCCGAGGAGCACTCCAAGGCGCTCCGTCACGCGCTGAGGAGTGCCGATGCGTGGTCCTCGACGCTGCTCG
>JAYUDQ010000450.1:0-4799 GCA_043739745.1 Acidimicrobiia bacterium
CACGACGCCGCACGCATCATCACCCGCCTCTGCCGCACCACCGGCATCACGAAGCCGATCACCCCGCACGGACTCCGACATACCTTCGTCACCACCGCCCGCGCCGCGAACGTTGACGTCCGCGACGTCCAAGCCGCCGTTGGCGGCGGTGATGTGGGTGGTGACGGTGTAGGTGGGGTGGGCGTCGAGGCGTTGTTTGGTTTGGTCGTAGCGCATGGTGGTGCGGGGGTCGGCGTGGCCGACGGCGGCATGAGCCGCACTCGCACACCAACGCTTGACCGCGTCGGATGTCAGGGGACTCCGAACGCCGACACGCGAGTGACGTTGGACTCTGTCGCTGCAGCGCGACGCATGTGCACCCTCACGGCCATGGCCACCGTGGAGTTCGAGCACATCACGAAGCGTTTCGACAACGGTTTCGTGGCGGTGGACGACTTCTCGCTGTCGATCAACGACGGCGAGCTCATGGTCCTCGTCGGACCGTCCGGGTGTGGGAAGAGCACGGCGCTGCGCATCCTCGCCGGGCTCGAGGAGCCGACGGCCGGCGACCTCCTCATCGACGGTCGCAATGTGCGCGAGGTCCCGCCCAAGGACCGCGACATTGCGATGGTGTTCCAGAGCTACGCCCTCTACCCCCACCTGAGCGTGTACGAGAACATCGCGTTCGGGCTGAAGCTCCATCACCTTCCGAACGACGAGATCGAGCGCCGCGTCGCGGAGGCGTCGAACCTCCTCGGACTCGATGCGGTGCTGGAGAGCAAGCCGAAGATGCTGTCCGGCGGGCAGCGCCAGCGGGTCGCGATGGGCCGGGCGATAGTGCGCGAACCCAAGGTGTTCCTGCTCGACGAGCCGCTCTCCAACCTCGACGCCAAGCTGCGGGTGCACATGCGTAGCGAGATCCTGCGGCTGCAGAAGCGCTTGCGGACCACCACGCTCTACGTGACCCACGACCAGGTCGAGGCGATGACCATGGGCGACCGCATCGCGGTGATGCGGGACGGGAAGCTCCTGCAGGTCGGCACGCCCAAAGGGATCTACAACACACCCGTCGACGCGTTCGTCGCCACGTTCATCGGCTCACCATCGATGAACCTCGCCGAGGCCACCCTCGAGAACGCCGGCGACGCGCTTCGGCTGTGCCTCGGCGACCAGGACCTCCAACTCGACCGTGCGGTCCTCGCCGACCATCCCCCGCTGGCCGACCTGATCACCTCAGGGGCCGCGTTCACGGTGGGGATCCGTCCCGAGGACATGGAGGATGCGACGCTGGTGGAGTCACCCCCGCAACGCTGCCTGCACGCGAAGGTTGAGCTGACCGAGGAGCTGGGCTCGCAGACCATGGTGCACTTCGGGGTGGATGCGGTGCCCGTCCCGGTCGAGGAGCGTCAGGACCTCCACACCGCGGGCGCCCGGGGAGTGTCGTTCGTAGCAACGTTCAGTCCGCGCACCGAGGTTCGCCCGGGCGAGACCATCGCCATCGCCGTGGACACGAAGCGGCTCCACTTCTTCGACCGTGAGACGGGTCGAAGCATCTGACGAACACGGATACCACGGCCAGGTTGCGTTCGTATGTCCACAGATGATCGGCCCGATCGTACGACCACATACGATCGGGACTCGTCGAGTCAGGACCGCTCAGCCAACCACCAGTGCCGATGTGGTGTGCCGAATCCGAGACCGAAGCGGCTGACCGCGGTGCCGCGGATGATGTCGACCGCCTCGATCGGATCGTCGGTCAAGTGGAAGCGCTGCACATCGGCCGGTTCGACGGTGCCATGACCGACCAACTGGCGTTGCAGGACCTCGAGCACCGGCATCCAGAAGTCGCGCCCGAGCAGGACCAACGGGAAGTCATCGACCTTGCCGGTCTGGATGAGCGTGGCCGCCTCGAACAGCTCGTCGAGCGTTCCGAACCCGCCCGCGCAAGCGATGAATCCGAACGAGTACTTCATCAGCATCACCTTGCGGATGAAGAAGTGCTCGAACTCGATGAACTGGTCGAGGTAGTCGTTCGGACGCTGCTCGTGGGGTAGTCGGATACCGAGGCCGATCGAGCGTCCGCCGCCTTCGCGGGCACCGCGGTTGGCGGCCTCCATGAGTCCCGGTCCCCCGCCGGTCATTACGGTCATCCCCGATTCGGCGAGGAGCCGCCCCACGGCCTGAGCCTCCGTGTAGGCCGGATCGCCTTCGGTGATCCGCGCCGATCCGAACACCGTGACACACGGCCCGACGAAGTGCAGCGCCCGAAGCCCACTGTAGTACTCGCGGTAGATCTCCAGCGATCGAAGGAGCTCGTAGGTACGCGACTGCGGACCGTGCAGGAAACGTCGCATCCCGCGGTCCAGGGCTTCGCCTTGAGCTGCCGGCTCCGGTTTCGCTGACGGGCTCATCGGGTCACCGTCCGGAAATCGCCCGGGACCCACCAGGGTGGAGGTCCTCGTTTCGGCGGCAGTCGCCTCTGGTCGCGCGGCCGTGGAAGGACCACGATGGCTCGTGCCGACTTTGGACCCACGTGCGCGTGGCATTCCGCGGGTGTGTGAGCGGCGGCGCCCCGCCGCGCCATCGGCTCAGATGAGCACCCGCTCGCCATCTTTCGGGACTACTGCGGTCCATCCGAGCTCGTGCAGCCGCGTGCGCAGGGCGGCACCGGCTCGCGGCTCGCCATGCACCACATAGGTCGTGTCCGGTGGCGTCGCCGAGCGCTCGGCCCACTCCACGAGCTCGTCGGCGTCCGCGTGGGCCGAGAAGGATGCGAGGTTCACGATCTCCGCCCGCACAGGCACGTACCGGCCGTGGATCTTCAGCTCCGTGGCGCCGTCGACGAGACGGCGGCCGCGGGTTCCCTGCGCCTGGTAGCCGGCCAGGATCACGGTGTTCCGGGGATCGGGGAGCCGCCGTGCGAGGTGATGCAGAACGCGTCCCCCGGTGGCCATACCGGAGGCCGAGATCACGATCGAGGAGTCGCGCATCGCAGTGGCCTCCTTCGACTCCTCCACCGAATGGGCCTCGCTCAGGCGGGCCGTGGTGAACGGGTCGTCGTCCCGGTTTGCCAGCAGCTCCGGCCGGATCTCGGGCGACCTGCCTGCGATCGCGGCGCGGTACACGGCCAGCGAGGCCAGGGCCATCGGGCTGTCGACGATGACCGGGACTTCAGGGATGGAACCCGTACGCTCCAGCGTGCGCAGCGCGTGGAGGATGAGCTCGGTGCGGTCGACGGCGAAGGCGGGGATCACCGCGGTTCCACCCCGCTCGACCGTGCGTCGGATCGCGGCCGCGAGGGGCTCCAGCCCCGGAGCATCGTGGGCCCGGTCGCCGTAGGTCGACTCGATCAGCAGCACATCCGATTCCGGCCGGGGCTGTGGGGCCACGAGGATGGGATGGCTCGGACGTCCTAGATCGCCGCTGAACGTGATCCGTCGGCCGCTGCGCGCGAGCACGGCGGTCACGGTCGCCGCGCCGAGGATGTGCCCGGCTGGCTGCAGCGTCACGGCGATCCCGTCCGCGAGCTGGTGGATGGCACCGAACGGGATTTCCCGAAGGAGCCGGCACGCGTCGTGCGCATCGTCCTCCGTGAACAGCGGCAGCGCCGGGCTGTGCCTAGAGGAACCCCGCTTGTTCGCGTAGCGAGCCTCCTCCTCCTGGAGCCGGCCCGCGTCGGGCAGCACGATGTTCGCGAGCGCGATGGTTCCGGCCGTCGCATACACGGGCCCGCGATAGCCGTGACGGCGGAGTGCCGGCAGATACCCGCAGTGGTCGAGGTGCGCGTGGGTGAGCACGATCGCGTCGAGGTGCGCCACGTCGAAGGGCGGAAGCTCCCAGTTCCGCAGCCGCAGCTCTTTGATCCCCTGGTAGAGGCCGGCATCGACGAGCACGCGAGCCGGCCCGTCCTCGAGCAGGAATCTGCTGCCGGTTACTGTGTTGACGGCACCGAGGAAGCGAAGGCTGGGTTTGCGCATCTTCGTAGGGTCGCGGACGCGGATCGTGCGCTGCCAGGGTCGAAGGACCACAAACCGGGGAGCAGTCGCGCTTGACGCGACAACGGACGCTCGACTTTATGAGCGGCGCTGCTCAGCCCTAGCGGCGCCGGTTCGGTCGGCGCCAACGAGAAGGAGATCCGATGAGGCGATGCATCGTCCTTCCGCTCGCCGACCGAGATGCAGCAACGTGTTCCGTCATAGCCGATCTGCGGTGGTCGCACGCCGCGACATGGACGATCCCTCCGTAGTCCAGCTCTCGTCCCATCGGCACCGAGAGCCGAGTGCCGGACCGCATGACCCCGAGCGAGGTCGACCCTACGCGGCCGCCGGGTTGACAAGGAGCACGGGCCGCGAGGCGTCGCGCAGCACGTCCATCGCGACGCTGCCGAACTCGATACGCCGCAGCGGAGGTCGTGCGTGGGTCGTCATCGCCACTGCGGACACGCCGAAACGGCGGGCGACCTCGCAGATCGCAGTGGATGCCGAGCGACCGTCGATCACTTCGGAGCCGGCGGCCACAGCACGCTCGCGGAGCCAGACGACGGCCCGTTCCAGCTGAGCGGAGCCGACACGGGCCTCGTCGGCCGACACGTCGTCGGCGACATGTCGAACCGCGAGCACCTCACCGCCGAAGGTGGACGTCCAGGCCAGGACGACGGGAAGAATGTGCTCGGACGCTTCCGTCCCGTCAAGGCACGCCACAAGCGTCCGTGAGAGCGTGGTGATGGCGCGAGCATTCGGACCGACCAAGAGCACCGGATGACGCGTTCGCCGGAGGAGCTCCTCGCTGGCGCTGCCGAGAACCATTGCGCCGAACGGGCG
>JAYUDQ010000451.1:0-1729 GCA_043739745.1 Acidimicrobiia bacterium
TGCGCCGGCGTTGGTTTGGACATTGACGGGAGCGTTGCGATCTTCTGACCCGGTCCAAGTCGTGTGAGATCACCCAGTCGCACCGCCCCGGCGTTGGGAACCCGCGACCGAACCAGGGCCCACCGGTTCGAGAGATGGCCCGCGGTCCACGGCGTCAGCCCTCCGTCCGAGGAGATGATCCACGGACCAGCTTCCTGGCGTTTGGCGTGGATGTCTCGCAGCAGCCCGGACGTGGTCGGGTCAAGGGCGAATGAGCCAATAGCTGCGATGGGCAGTTTCAACCTCTCCCCGGCTGTTGGACCCGTGTGGGACGCCCGAAGAGTCAGTTCGACCGACGACCATTGCAGCCGGACAAGCTCACCTCGGGGAAGGCGCAGCGCGACGGTCAGTCGTAACGCGAGGTCGGTCATCGGATGGTGCAGCGCCGCGCCGAACAGCGCGGCAACCAGACTGTCATCGACCCCCGGCTGCGCTTGCTCTGTGCTGCGCGTCGGAGCGAGCGCGCCGGCGCGCCCGTCGAGGCCCCTCATCGGGGAGACCTCGATGAGGCCGAGTTGGCGCGCACGCTCGAACGATCCCCGGAGAAGGGCCTTGACGTGGGTTATCGACGACGGCGCTCGTCGGGCGAGCACCATTGCGTCCGTGATCGCCTCGATGTCCTGAATGCGAACGGACGCAACCAGCCGCTCACCTATGAGGGGCACCACCCATTTCCGAGCGAAACTCTCGTAGGAGTTCGTAGTCTTCGCCGTCCGACCCCCGGCTTCGGTCGCCTGGCGCAGATGGTCAGCAATCAGCTCAGCGACGCTTGCGAGAGACCGTCCATCGTGTTGTCCGCGGGGTGAAGCCACCGTTGGATCCGAGGCCGTTCCGCACTCACGATCGTCGTCCGTTTCGTCGGCCGCCAACGATGTGTGCACGCGGAACTCCTGGTTCGAGTCGCCGAGTCGGCGTCAGAGGCACGATCTTGGCGTACCTGCTACTTCTCGTCCAAGATGCGGCCGATCGCGTTGTTCACGGACGTGTCGCCGATCGCGAGGGCCTTGCTCGAAATCGAGAGGCTGACAGCCGAGAAACGGCCGACCAACCGGACCGCTTCGAGGTTCGCGTGCAGGCACTGTGCCTGGACCGCGGCACGTCTATGCCACTCGACAGCGTCGCGGATCAGTTGCGAACGAGGGCTTCTCGGCTGCACGGCACGCTCCGAATCGCCGGTCTTGGCCGCGCCGCGCACAGGGTGCGTGGGTGCAGCCTCAGTGGTCATGAGTGGGTAATCGCTGGCGTGGCCAAGGGGTACGCCGACGGCCGAGAACGTGCCCCCGAAGCACCGTGCACATACGATCGGCGGGGTGAGGGCGCTGCGACCAGTCGTGATCATCGGCGCCGGCGGACACGGTCGTGAAGCGCTCGAGGTGCTCCGGGCGATGAATTCTGCGGCGGCCACCTTCGAGCTCCTTGGGGTGCTCGATGACGACCGAAACGCTGCGTCGACGCTCGACCGCGTGGGGGCTGCCTACTTGGGCCCGCCGGAACGCCTCGGTGACCTCGACGCCTGCTTCGTCATCGCAGTGGGCGAACCCGCCTCGCGCAAGCGCGTCGATGCGCGGGTGACGCCGTTCGGCTGTGAAGCGGCCGTGCTCGTGCACCCCTCAGCATCGGTCGGCGATGACGTGATCCTCGGCCCCGGAACCATTCTCAATGCGGGAAGCCGAGTGACGACGTATGCGAC
>JAYUDQ010000452.1:0-1726 GCA_043739745.1 Acidimicrobiia bacterium
GCCACCGTCGTGTCCGAGCCGCAACCCGGTTTCGGCGCCGCCTGTTACGCGGGCCTCATGGCCGCAACATCAGAGATCGTCTGCTTCATGGATTGCGACGGTTCGCTCGACGGCGCCGATCTGCCGCGCGTCGTCGCACCGATCGTGGGCGGATCGGCCGACCTCGTGTTGGGTGCGCGCATCGCCCGTCGCGGCGCGTGGCCCGTCCACGCTCGCATTGCGAACCGGGTGCTGGCCCAACAGGTCCGACGCCGGACGGGTCTGCATCTCAGCGATCTCGGACCGATGCGCGCCGCGCGCCGTGAGCCGCTCATCGCGCTCGGCATTGCGGACCGCCGGTTCGGATGGCCACTCGAGATGGTTGTGCTCGCCCACCGTGCCGGCTGGAACATCACCGAGGTGGACGTGCCCTACGCCGACCGCATCGGGAAGTCGAAGGTCACCGGCACCGTGCTCGGAACGGTCCGTGCGGTCCGCGACATGTCGGCGGTATTGCGATGAGCGCATCGGAGCGGGCACGCGCCTGCGACCGAAATGCCAGCGGAGCGCGGCCCGAGCGGCCCGGCCCGCAGGGCCAGGAGCGGAAGTCATGAGCGCATCGGAGCGGGGAATCATGAACGACGCCACCCTGCTCGTGCTCGCCAAGGCGCCGGTGCCGGGACGGGTCAAGACCCGCCTCTGCCCACCCTGCTCACCCGAACAGGCTGCGACCCTCGCCGAGGCGGCAATCGCCGACACCCTGGCCGCGGTGATCGCGACCCCAGGTGTACGACCAGTCCTCGTGCTGGACGGCGTGCCGGGCGGGTGGGCTCCCAACGGACTCGAGATCGTTCCGCAGGTCGACGGCGACTTGGGCGCGCGTCTGGCCGGCGCCTTCGCAGCCACCGACGCCCCAGCTGTCCTGGTGGGTATGGACACTCCTCAGGTCACACCGGACATGCTCCGCGCCGCGGTCGACGCACTCCTCCGACCCGGGACCGATGCCGTGCTGGGCCACACCGTCGACGGTGGTTGGTGGATCATCGGCTTTCGATCCTCGCAGCCCTCGGCGTTCGTTGGTGTTCCGATGAGCACAGCGGAGACCGGCGCGCTCCAAGCGAACCGACTGGACGAGCTCGGCCTCTCGGTCACGACGCTCGCCGTCGAGACCGACATCGACACGTTCGCCGACGCGCGCACGGTTGCGCAGAGCGCACCGACGACAGCGTTCGGGCGTGCCTTCGACGCGATGAAACGTGAGTTCGCAGGTTCGCCGACCGTCCGACGGACATGACGGCCACACTCGCAACCGCTTTCCAGACCGATGAACGACCGACCGACGCCGCGATCCTGCGCACAGAAGACGGCACGGTCTTGGTCGCGCCCGCAAGCCGCTGGTTCCAGGATGCGCAACCGGCCGAGCTGCGCGCGCTCGCCCGCGTCGTCGGCCCGGCGCTCGACATCGGGTGCGGTCCGGGCCGCCATGTGGCGGCCCTGGCCGAGCGCGGCATTCCGGCTCTCGGCATCGACATCACGACGAAGGCGCTCACGCATGCCCGGGCCCGTTCGATCCCGGTGCTCGAACGATGCGTATTCGGGGCGCTTCCAGGGACGGGCCGTTGGCGCAGCGCCCTCCTCCTGGACGGCAACCTGGGCATTGGCGGCGATCCGGTGCAGCTGCTCTCGCGTGTGCGCGAGTTGCTGGCCGCCGATGGCATGGCGATCGTCGAAGTCGAACCACCCGGTG
>JAYUDQ010000453.1:0-1726 GCA_043739745.1 Acidimicrobiia bacterium
TAGCCGCCGTCGCGATCCGCTCAATCGGGGCCTTGGCCGGCCGGAGGTCCGCGACATGGCGGGGAACATGTAGTTGTAGATCGCCAGCGCGTCCTTGCCGGGAGCCCCGCGCCGGCTCGATTCGGCCGACCCGTCCGGCGCGCAGAAAGGCGCGCGCCGGACGGGTCGATTCGCCGTCACCGGAGCCACCGTGCGGCGACCCTGAGCTCTCGACGTCGATGTCGACGCGGCCGTCGTGAGTTGCGACGCGTACCTGAACTCTTGAACCTGGCGCGTGCCGGGCCGCGTTGGTGAGCGATTCCTGCACGATGCGGTAACACGGTGGCACCCGTCGTGGCGGGCAAGCCGTGCAAGTCGCCATCGACGAAGAGTGAGACGTCGGCTCGGGCCGCACGCAACTCATCAACGAGACACGTCAAGTCGGCGACCCCGTGCGCAGGCGGCGCGATCCCATCGTGGCCTTGCATGCGCAGAAGGCCGACCGTCGCGGTGCGGCCATGACGATCGATCAACTCTGCTGGCGCGCCAGAGTCCAAGACGCGACCGGCGCGCATCGCTACGACTCGGTCACACAACGCCTCGGCCTCGTCCAACTGATGCGTGACGAGAAGCACGCTCACACCGTCGCGACGAAACCGGTCCACCGCCGACCACACGCCCCGCCTCGCCGATGGGTCCAGTCCCTGCGTGAGTAAGTCGAGGATCAAGAGACGCGGTCGATTGAGCAGTGCGAGCACGAGGAAGAGTCGTTTCCTTTCTCCACCGCTCAGCGATGCGAACGCGGAACGACGCAACTCGGACAGGCCGAACTCCTCGAGGAGGTCGACGAAGGCCCTGGATGCACTCGACTGTCGTCGTCTTGCCCGCGCCGTTGGCGCCGATCAATCCAACGATCTCTCCTGCTCGCACATCAAGATCGAGACCATCGACGACTGTCCGGTCGCCGTAACGCTTGCACAGACCTCGGACCGTGACGACATCGGTGCTGTTCATGCATTCGATAGTGAACGAGTGCCGCGGCGAACGAAATCAAGCCGCGGCTAGAACATCATCTCCACCCACAGATAGAGAGGCCCCGAGAGGCTCACCAGTTGCTGTCGCCAGGTGTTGCTGCTGACCACCTTCACGAACGGTTTCTGCCTGATCGGCACGCCCAACTTCATCGCCACGCCCAACTTCGCTGCTCTCTGCAATCGGCACTTCTGGCTGAGAAGGAGTTTGACGCAACCAGGTTCGGGTAGGGCGTTGTCGGGCAGAGTCGGCCGCAGCGGCCGGTAACCCGAGGTCAGGGGCGCGCACGTTAAGGTCGTTGCGATCACTTACATCACGCATGATGCGAACTGTTGGCTCGCTCGCCTGGGAAAGACCCCTGACTACGAGCACGACGCCGCCGACTTGTCCATGCCGTCGAACCCGTGGCCGTTCACCGCGACGCGGGATGCACGCAATGGATGGCGCATGGTCGACACGTTCTTACCATCGCCGCTGGGCGAATGGTGTCGGGCGCGGCGCGCACTGTGGTGGTGACGCGTTTGGACGCGAACGACGGTGGGTATCGAGTTGAGGAATGAGTATTGATGCGTGCCTTGGTTACGTGGCCGTCGCCGGTGCCTTGTGAGGCGTCGAATGATTGCTTTTGATCTCGATGGCACGTTGGCTGTCACGAAGTCACCGATTTCTGATTCGATGGCTGGCCTGTTGCGTGATCTTCTGTCGTCTTATGAGG
>JAYUDQ010000454.1:0-4770 GCA_043739745.1 Acidimicrobiia bacterium
CGCCACGACGATCCGTCGACGAGGAGCTCGGGGTCGCCGGTCCAGAGGGTGGCGTCGCCGGCGACGGTTAGCGCCGCCGCGAACGCGTCGGCGTAGGCCATTGGGTGGTCGGCCTTGATCCGGGCGGCGTCGATGACGAGCCGCTCGTCAGGTAGTCGAGCGTCGATCACGTCGCGCAGATCCCGAACCGTCTCAGTCGCGGCGTCCTCGCCGTGGAGTCGTCGCAGGACGTAGTGGACCTCACCGAGATTGATCCACGACATCAGCGGCGTCTCTCGGCCGAGCAGGTCACTGACGGCCTCGGCCGCCGGGCTGGCGTCCTCCAGGTAGCGGAGGACCGCCCACGAGTCGAGGACGACCGTCACGGGGCAGCTTCGCGGGCTTGGTCGGCGGCCCGGTCACGCTCGAGCTCGTGGGTCATTGCCGAGCCCTGGAACCGCCCGCGGAGCGGTCGGCGATGGTCGGCGGGGCGCACGGCGACGTGGTCATCGTGGAGCCAGAAGTTGACCTCGTCGCCTGGTTCGATGCCGAGCTGGTCTCGCAGCTCCTTGGGGATGACGACCTGTCCTTTGGCGCCGACGCGGTGAGTCATACCGTCAAGTATAACCCACGAGAAGCGGGCTGGCCATCACCGCAGAACCAGGGTCGCCGTCAAGGCGCAACTCGGGCCCCGCCACTCGATGAAATGCCCGGAAACATTGAGTTTCCGGGCGTTTCCCGTTTTCGGTAGCGGAGGTCGTCTACCGGTCCGGTAGACGTCACATCTCGTCGTCGGGTGACCCAAAGATCACGTTCACCGGGTTCGTCGTGACCTGTCGCCCGGGGCGGGCCGTCGTTCGTCTGTGATGGTATGGCGACTTACGACATCAAGCTTCACGATCGGGGCGGACGTTTCACGCGGGCAGTTCGCGAATGGTGGCCAGTGCCGTTCTTCGTCGCCAGCGCGGTGCTGACACAGAACGTGTTGCTGAGTTCGCGCTACGACGTGGGCGGACATGCGGCCGAACACCTCGGCAGCGCATCCGCACCGTTCATGGCAGTCGCCGTGCTCGCCATCCTCCTCTGGGCGACGCCTCCGGCGCGCCGTCAGATCGATGTGCTCGTCGCCGCTGCGGCGTGGTTCAGCACGACTGTCCTGGTGATGCTCGGGAACCTTCGGGTGATCGACGACCTCGTCGCAGCCGGCCACTCGCGCACCCCGACGAGTTCGGTCCCTGACGTTGCGGACCACGCGCTCGCCAACTCGTCGATCTGGTACGCGGTGGTCGCTGCCCTCGTGCTCGTCGCCTCGTTCCGTTGGCGCCGACACATCGGCAACCGGGCGACCATTGGCGCAGCGATCGTCTCAGTGCTCTTCCCGCCGTGGATCATCCCCGGTGCCGGAGTGATCGTGCTGGCGATCGTTCGCTGCGTCGCACGCAGACGGAAGCGCACACCCAGCGGGCCCGATTCGCGTACCAAGAACCAATCGGCGCTCGGGTTGCGACCGTAACTGGTGGACGCCGACGAGAGGGGACTGCGCACCGACCAAGCTCTGCCGAACTGAAGCCCTCCGCTGCATGACCAAGTGCGAGGTCCCGTGAGTACGAGGCGACGGCGTCCAGGTCTGCGTTCATTCCCTCCAAGATCCGGGTGTTGTTGTAACACCGCAGATCCTGGATCTTTTCACGGGGTTCAAGAAGTCCGCTGGGCCGACAAACGGTCGACCGCCTTGTAGTTCTCCTCGCCGATGCGGGGGATGAAGCCGTGGTCGAGTTCGAGGTCGATGGATTTCTCCTTGACAAGTGTTCGACGTATGATACGACAAAGACGCGACGTTTCGCTACACGTTAGCTCGACGAGGGACCCATGACGACACTTGCTGCACTGCTCGATCATCTCTACGAGGGCGACGTGGTGGACACTGCCGATGTTGCCCGGGTCAGCGACACCAATCCTCGAAGCGTGACGCGCTGGAGGGCGGAGGCGGCGGTCCCTCGACGCGAGGCTGAGGAGCGATTGCTCGAACTTCGCGCCGTTGTCGACCTTGCCCGGAGGGTGATGCGCGACAACGCTGCCCGCTTCTGGTTGCGCTCTCCGAACCCTGACCTGGGGTACGAGAAGCCGCTCGACCTCATCACCCAGGGCCGTTATCAACGCGTCATCGATCTGCTGCTGGCACTCGCGGAGGGTGTGACCGCCTGAGATGCCGTTGTTCGATGCGAGCAAGCTCGCCAAGCTGGCCGGGACAGCGCTCTCGGCGCCCGGCTACCGGAATCAGGCCAGCGGCTTCGATCCGCGTAGTGGTGATGGGGCCTGCCGCTTCGGGGGTCGTTTCAACCCGCCGCACAGCTTCCCAGTGATCTACCTGTGCACGACTCGGCCGTGCGTAGTCGCCGAGCTGACACGTCAAGCTGATCGGCAGGGTCTGGCGGTTGACGACCTGCTGCCTCGCGAGCTCTGGCGATTCACAGTCGAGCTCACCAAGGTTCTCGACCTCGCGCGTCGCGACACCTTGGAGGCACTCGACATCGATCCAGCCGACCTCCTCCGCGACGACCGTCAGCTCACCAATGAGATCGGCGAGGCTGCCCACGAGCACCGCTTTCAAGCGATCCGGTCGGCGTCGGTGACCGGGGTCGATGATGTGGTCGGGATCATGCCCGAGAATCTCGCTGGTGCCGTACTGCCCGCGGAACTCATCCAGGTGTGGAGGACCTCATCCGAACTCCCTTGAGGGGGTTCGTCCCGGTGGAGCGCTACGCCGGTGCAATCAACGCGGCCAGTTCGCGATCGGCGCTGCCGTGGCGCTTGTCGAGCGGCCCCATCGGCGTCTGGGCCAGCCAGTCCGACAGCCAGGCGAGATTCGGTGTGCTGCCGAGGCCATCGTGGGCGTAGCCCGCGAGGCGCACGTACTCGTTCAGTACCCCGACCATGCTCCGGTTCGCGGTCGGGAGGCACACAGCGTCTCCGAGCGTTGACAGCTCCGCGCCGATGAACGCGTCAGGAACCCCGTGCCGACGAAGGACCGCTTCCAGCTCGGCGGGGAATCTCCGCAATACCGTTGTCGCCGGTGCAAGGGGAACGAACACCGGCAGCAACGTCGAGTCGCTGACGAACAACACCATCTGCGGCTTCCAGAAGATCGCGGTTGCGTACCACGCTCCGAGTGCCGGTGCAGCGGAAGGGGTTGTGGGCGCAGACGCGAACCCGCCGAGGCGCTGCGCGAGCTTGCGGGTCGGGTGGACGATCAGCATCACCACATCATGGCCACCCAAACTCGTCCGCGTTCCGTCGACGGGCACGAATAACGTCGAGGCCATGGACCTGATCGTGGTGGACCTGGAAGCGACGTGTTGGGATACGTCGCGCCCACGGAGCCAGATGGAGATCATCGAAATCGGCGCGGTCCGCCTCGATGCGGCCCTGACGATCGTCGATGAGTTCGCTTGCTTCGTTCGTCCGGTGGTCGAGCCCAAGCTCAGCCAATTCTGCACCGCTCTGACAACCATCACACAAGCCGATGTCGACGCCGCAGACATGTTTGCGGCGGTGTTCGGGCGCTTCCTCGAGTGGATCGGCACGGGGCCGTACCGTCTGTGTTCTTGGGGCTTCTTCGACGTCGGGCAGTTTCGCCTGGACTGCACTCGCTTCGGCCTGGTGTTCCCGCAGGAGTTCGAGAGCGACCACGTGAACATCAAGCAACTGTTCGCCGATTGGAAGGGTGTGCGCCGCTGTGGAATGACTGCGGCGCTCGACCTACTCGGGCTCCCGCTGGTGGGCACTCACCATCGTGGCATCGACGACGCCTGCAACATCGCCAGAATCGTTCAGGAGACACTTCCCAACGTCGGCGTTGTCTGACCTGGTCTCCGCTTGAGCACACTGCCTTCACCGGGGCTCCGTTACGCCTTGGTCCAGCGCTGGCGGGCGCGAACCGGCTCGAGGCAGGCAAGGTCGTTGAGGGCCCCGGATGGATCGAGCCACACCCGTGCCGTGAACATCGCCTCGGCGTCGTCCCAACGCCGCTGGCGCCATGCGCACAGGGCGAGCCCGTGGAGGCAACGAAGGAATGGCCGGTTGTCGATCCACCCCCACGGGAGCACACTGCCGAATCCGGCCGGCAGTGATGCCTCGCCGACCGCGGTGCCAGTCTGTTAGAACTCGGCTGTCGGACCCGGCCCACGAGTGTTGAACGCGACCAGTCCGAGGTGGCCCCACGCATCGATGCACCGCTTGTCGATGACGGGGGTGTTTTCGAGGATTCGGATGGCCTCGCGATGATGGCCAGCGTGATGCAGGTCGGCCGCATCGATGATCGGGTCGCTGTCCCAGTCGTCTTCGTCCACTCTGGGAATGACCTGCTCCATCTCGAAGGATGGTCGTGGCCCGGCGAAAATGACAGTGCGGCAGAGTCGGCGGATCGGTTCGCCCGGTTCTCCCCAATACTCGGTGGCGGGGCCGCATTCGCCGCGCGATGTCAAACCCAACGGCGGTTCGATCTCGCGAAGCACCGTGGCACCGCCGACGATCGCTGCAGACATGTGTTCGTGTTCGTGGTCGTCTGGGTCCTTGCCAGGCATCTCAGCGATGAGGTGCGGGAGTTCGTGGGGTTGGCGCGCTCGGGCGCCTACGTCGGCGGGGACCGGCGGGTCTCGCCTTCGGAACGGACGCGCTGGCGATTCACGTTCCAGCGGCTGGTGACGGACGCGCATGGTGCCCTGCAGGCCGAAGATGTCGGCACCGCATCTACCGCGGTGGAGGAACTCGTCGATCTCGCCTGTGCGACGC
>JAYUDQ010000455.1:0-4766 GCA_043739745.1 Acidimicrobiia bacterium
GCGGTGCACCTCCAGGCGGTGCCGCCCAATCTGCCCGACGCCCAGGTGTCCATCGATGCCATGGCGGCCATCGTCGACGGCTGCCGAGGACGGCTCGGACCTGACGAGAGCACGCTGGTCGACGCCCTCTCGCAGATACGGCTCGCATTCGTGCAGGTGGCTGGGGCCCTCGGGCCCCACTAGGGCGCCGCGAAATGTCGCGAATGCCGCTAGATGCGAGTGGTCACCGGCGTGCCCTGGTCGTCCATGACCCACCACGCGTTGTTGACCCACTGGCCCTTCACATCGCCCGCTTTGGCGTCCTGTACCCACCAGTAGAGCGGACGGCCGTCATAGGTGACCTGACGGGTGCCGTCCTCGCGCATGGCCACACCCAGGAGCGACCGACGCAGGCCGCCGCCGAGGTCGACGTTGGACAGGGTGTCGGCCTTCGCCAGCATGACCGGTGGCCAGGCGCCAAGACACGGGCCCTCGCAGTTGCTGACGTTTCGGGCGTCGGGCTTGAACATGTAGATCGTGAAGCCATCACCGTCGAGCATGATCGAGCCGAGCTTCGAGGAGCCGATCGTGAGCGTGAGGGTCTTCTTGGGCTCTGCGGCATGGGCTGGGCTGGCGATGCCGGTAGCAGCCGCTCCCAAGGCGAGCAGGAATGCGAGGCGGCGGGCGTGACGGGGACGGTGCATTGGAGGTCCTCCTCGGACGGCGGGCCGCATGGGCCAGGTGCCGACAAGTACGGCCGCTGTGCCTATTCCGTTGAAGGCCAAAGGAATTGTCGGACGCAGTCAACGTTTCGTCGGCTGGCTCCGTAGAACACTGTTGGATCTTCCGCTCGAAACCCCGATGACCGCCAACGAACCATCCCCCGCCACCCAGTTCGGCAGCACCGCGCCCGAAGGAATTCCGTTGTCTGGCGGGGCCGCCGACATCGGTGCCCTGTACGACGTGTATGCGGGGGACCTGCTCCGCTACTGCTGCCGCATCCTTCAGGACCGTGCGCGCGCCGAGGAGGCCGTCCAGGACACGTTCGTCAGGGCGTGGAGGAACTCCTCCCATTGGGACGGCAGAATCGGCTCGCAGCGGACTTGGCTGTTCTCGATCGCCCACAATGCCTGCATCGACACGATCCGCGCCCGGAACTCCCGACCTCCGGTGAGCGGGTCGAGCGTCGCCGACGTGTCTGTGTCCGGCGAGCCCAGCCTCGAAGCCGCCATGGACGGCTGGCTCGTGGAGGAAGCGCTGCGCCGAATCCGGGAAGATCAGCGAATAGCGATCGTCGAGACATACATCCGGGGTCGCAGCTACGGAGAAGTGGCGGCTGCAACCGGAGTGAACGAAGCGACGCTGCGCAGCCGGGTGTTCTACGGACTCAAGGCGCTTCGAGTGGCTCTGGAGGAGCTGGGGTGGACCGCATGACCGAGCGATGCCCCGAGCGAACCAACGTCGGCGCGTTCATGGCTGGCGCCCTCTCCTCTGAGGAGCACGCCCGCTTCGCCGAGCACCTCAGCGGGTGCGGTGAGTGTGCGGCGGAGACGGTGGACCTGGCGCCGGTCTTCGCGATGCTCGACCACGTCACCCAGCCGTCACCGTTGTTTGCCGACGGCGATGTGCCGGCAGGCCTGCGAGACCGGGTCCTGGCCGCGGTCGACCGAGCCGGTACCGAAGCCGTCATCCACTCGGTCCGTCACCTGGAGACCCGCCCCGTCGTACCCCTGACAGCCGCTGGCGATGTCGTTGCCGGCGTCCGCCGCCGGCAACGGACCACTCGCCGGATGATCGCCCTTGCGGCGGTCGCCGCCGCGGCCGTCGTCGCGCTGGCCGGCGGTGGCGTTCTCGTCGCCCACTCCAGGCGAAGTGGGCATGTTCCGCAGTTCGCCTTGGCGACACTCAGGAAGGGCGACCCGGTGACGATGACGGCGCGGGTCCGAGCCGTCGGCACGGGCACCGTGGCGGAGCTCGTCGTCTGGAACTCGAAGCCGGATGCGGTCTACGGCGTGTGGTTCGAGTCGCCCGACGGCAAACGCATTCCGATCGGCTCCTTCCGGGGAAGCGCCCATGAAGTGCGGTTCCGGGGCGAAACGGCAGTGCTGCGCAACGGCATCGTGGCCGTGGGCGTGTGGGCCGATGGCGGTGACGTCACCCGCGCCGATCTTTAGCGCAGTGCGCGGAAGGCGGCGCTCGGTCAGCCCGGGACGCCGGACCCGACCCATCCGATGAGGTGCTCGACCATGCGACCGAACGCTTCGATGCCAAGTGCAAGGTCGTCCTCCGCCGTGTCCTCGATGTGCGTGTGCGAGAGGCCGTTGATCGACGGGGTGAAGAACATGATCGTGGGGATGCCGGCGCGGGCCATCTCGGCTGCGTCGTGCAACGGACCGGACGGCATCCGCTTCGGCGCATCGGTAAGCGCGCCGACGATCTCCTCTGCCTTGTCGACCAGGTCGGGGTGGAACGGCATCGGCGGAATCTGCCAGATCACTTCGTTGGTGAACTCGACGTTCTCGTCGACGGCGATCGACTTGGCCGCTTCAATCATCTCGGCGACCGCTCTTACCAGCTTGTCACTGTCGAGGTTCCGGCAGTCGATGCTGAACTCGGTGCGTCCGTTGACCACGGTGGCAACGCCCGGCGACACCGCAAACGCGCCGACAGTACAAAGGACGTCGCGCTCCAGCGCGATCTCGCGGAACCGCAGTCCCATCCGGGCTGCAGCCATCGTCGTGTCGCGGCGCAGATGAATCGGCGTTGCTCCGGCGTGCGCGTTCTGGCCGATGAGCGTGATGCGATGACGTTCCACGCCCATCGTCCCGGTGACCGCTCCAAGCCGTAGGCCCTCGGCCTCGAGCACCGGGCCCTGCTCGATGTGCAGCTCGGCATAGGCCCGGATGCGGGGGACGATGGCACCGGCCTCCAGGATGTTGTCGAGGCTGACACCTTCGGTCGCAATGACGTCGGGCAGTGCGTTGCCGGCCTTGTCCTTCAGCGCGCGGACGTTCTCGATCTCGAGTGATCCGGAGACAGCGGCTGACCCGAAGCACGAACGGCCGAACCGGGCCCCCTCCTCGTCGGCCCAGTCGACGACGCTCACCGAGACGGGGAGGTCCCTGCCGGCAAGTGAGCGCAGTGCTTCGGCCCCGGCCAGAACGCCGAGCGCGCCGTCGAGCCAGCCACCGCCGGGCACGGAGTCGAGGTGCGAGCCGAGGACGATGAGATCGTCGGACCGTCCCCGCAGCGTCAGCCAGAGGTTGCCGGCCTCGTCGACGTGCTCTTCCACGGGCACACCTGCCATCGACTCCCGAAGCCAGTTCCGGGCCTCACGCCACGGATCGGTCCACGCCACCCGCTGGGCCCCGAGCTCCGTTGCTGTTCGCCTCCGGAGCTCCTTCAGATCGGCGATGACGCGTCGGGGGTCCATCACGGATTTCTAGTGCAGCGGCTGGGTTCGGCCGGTCAGGCTTGGCGGCGGCGCCAGTCGGCGCGGGCGTCGTTCAGGCTCATCGTGTTCGCTCCCCCGGCGTACGCCGGGTCGTCGGTTTGCACCGGATCGTCCTCCCAGCCGCACACCCTGCACACCTCGTACTGGCCGGGCTCGCCGGCCACGGACGCCGAGCAGACCGGGCATGGGAACGCCGAGGTCGAGTCGGATGCCGAAAGTCGCCGCGACGGCTCGCCCAGCGGCAGCACATCGACTGCTTCCCATCGCCCCATCCGTCCGGCCACGACCCGGAACGTGACCTCCGCACCGACTGCGATCGTGCGAGTGTCATCACTGATCTGTGTGCAGTGGAAGAAGTATGTGCGCTGATCATCAGTGGACTGAACATCGCCGTAGCCAAGGGCATCGCCGAACGCGACGACGACACCGCGCTGCGTCCTGACCTCCGGCATCAGTGGATGATCTTCGCTATCGGGAGCTCGAGGATGTCCGTAGCTCCTGCGTCCTTGAGCGCGGGTATGAGTGTGTTGATGCCCTTCTTCGGCACCACCGTCTCGATCGCGTAGCCGGCGTCGCCGAAGAGCTTGGAGACGGTCGGCATCTTCATCGAGGGGACCAGTGCGACGACCGCGTCGAACTGCTCGTTGTTCACGTTGAGCTTGAGCAGCACCTTCCCGCGGGCCTCGAGGGTGCCGGTAAGAAGGGTCAGGATCTGACCCATCGCGTGACGCTTCTCGGGATTCTCGTACGCCGCACGGTTGGCGATCAGTTCGGTGTAGCTGGTGAGGATGGTGTCGATGATCCGGAGACCTGCGGCCCGCAGCGCCGACCCGGTCTCGGTGATCTCGACGACGGCGTCCGCGATGTCAGGGACCTTCGCCTCCGTAGCGCCGTAGCTCAGGCGGACCTTGGCGTCGATCCCGAGACGAGCGAAGAACCGCGTCGTGAGGCCGACGTATTCGGTCGAGATGCGTACGCCTTGCGGCAGGTCCGCGGCCGTTTGCCATGGCGAGTCGTGGGCGACGGCGAGGACCAGGCGTATCGGCTTTGCCGTGGCCTTCGAGTAGTGGAGCTCACCGAGTGACACGACATCGCTCGAGGTCTCCTCGATCCAGTCCCGACCGGTGATGCCCAGATCGAACATGCCCTCGGCCAGATAGATCGGGATCTCCTGTGGTCGCAGGATCCGGACATCAGCGATGCGCGGATCGTCGATCGAGGCCAGGTACTGAACGGCCGACGAGCGGCTGACCGGGAGATCGGCGTGCTCGAACAGCTCGAGCGTGGCCCGCTCGAGCGAGCCTTTGGGGAGGACGAGACGCAACATGACGGG
>JAYUDQ010000456.1:0-1712 GCA_043739745.1 Acidimicrobiia bacterium
CCGGTTCGATCCCGGCGTGCGCCTGGGAACCGATACGGAGGATCTGCACCTGTTCCGCGTCGCGGCCCGACGGCTGCGCTCGGATCTGCGCACATTCGGCCCCTTGCTGGACCCGACGTGGTCGACGGGGCTACGCGCTGAGCTGCGCTGGCTCGACAGCACCGTCGGCGCGGTGCGTGACATCGACGTGCTCCACCGCCGTCTCGAAGCCCGTGTTGCGGATCTGCCGACGGACGACGCGATATCGGGCCGGCGCCTCCTGAGCCATCTCGAGGACGAGCGGGAAGCGGCGCGGGGTCGCATGCTCGCAACGCTGTCGAGCGAACGGTACGGCGCGCTCCTCGACACCATGGTTGGCGCCGCGAACGCTCCGCTCTTCGCGGCCGAGCCTGTCGGCCTGGCCGCGCTTCCGGCCCGTGGGCTGCTGGCTGATCTTGTTCGCAAACCGTGGCACCGGCTTCAGCGCGCCGTGAACGCGCTCACCCGTGATGCCGGCGACGAGGACCTCCACGCAGTGCGGATCCTGGCGAAGCGCTGCCGGTATTGCGCAGAGGCATCCGCTCCCATGTTCGGCGCCGAAGCCGGGCATCTCGCCGACCGGCTTGCGGACGTCCAGACCGTCCTGGGCGAGCACCAGGACGCGGTCGTCGCCGAGGCCTGGCTGCGGGGCGCGGCGAAGGCGATGCCTTCCGTCCGCTTCGCAGCCGGCCAGTTGGTGGCGGCGGAACGGCGCGATCGAGACCTTTATCGAGAACGATTCCCGAAGGTGTGGAAGAAGGCATCCAAGCCGGCGCTGCGGTCCTGGCTCGACTGAGACAGCGGCCAACTTTGTCGTCGTATGCCGCTCCGAGCGGCATTCGACGACAAAGTTCGGGGCTTCGGACGGTCGCGGCTCAGACCGGTGAGGTCACGCCCAACTCGATGAGGAGCGACTCGACATGGCTGCGGATCTCGTCGCGGACCCTACGCACCTTGTCGATGCCGGCGCCGGCGGGATCCTCGATTGTCCATTCGACGTAGCGCTTGCCGGGGTAGACGGGGCACGCGTCACCGCATCCCATCAGCACGACCACGTCACAGGCGCGGACGATGTCGTCGGTCCACGGCTTGGGGAACTCGTCGGTGATGTCGATGCTGACCTCGGCCATGGCCTCGATGGCGACAGGGTTGATCTCGGCCGCCGGTGCCGATCCGCCCGAGAAGCCGACGATGCGGTTGCCGCCGAGGTGGCTGAGCCAGCCGAGCGCCATCTGCGAGCGGCCGGCGTTGTGCACGCACAGGAACAGCACCGCTGGGTGGTCGCCGTAGTCCTGCGCGACGTCCATGACGACACGGGCGATGGCGGCGCGTCGTTCGAGTTGGAAGTGTTCGTTGCGGTCCATGGTGATGGCTCCTTGGCAGGTCTGGGTCAGGCGTTCGGCGGGGCAGGTCAGGCGTTCGGCGGGGCAGGGGAGGCGAGGCTGTGGTCGACCGGGTGGAGGAAGCGGATCAGCCCGACGGCGAGCGCGAGACCGACGAACTGCATGGCGATGAACATCGGCGCCGACGACGGCTTGATACCCGCGAAGGTGTCCGAGAGTGTGCGGGCGATGGTGACGGCGGGGTTTGCGAACGATGTGGACGACGTGAACCAATACGCACCGCCGATCCACGCGCCGACCGCAAACGGCACCGTGGCCGCGCGCCCCGAGCGGACCGTGCCGTGGATGAGC
>JAYUDQ010000457.1:0-11700 GCA_043739745.1 Acidimicrobiia bacterium
CTCCGCGCCGTTGTTCGAGCTGACACTCGAGGCGCTACCTCCGGATGACCTCGACGTTCCGGCGATCCCCTGGCGCGGCATCGTCGGCGTTGTGTCGCCTTTTCCGCACCAGGGCACATCGGTGATCCTCGGACAGATCGGCTTCCTTGAGAGCTTCAGCGTCACCTTCGGCCCAGAGCGTTTCGCTGTTGAGCCGCCGACGTCTTCAACACCCGATTTGGCGACGGTCGCTGACTGACCAGCGTCACGTCACGTCACGTCGCGATGGCTCGCTCCGAGTCGTCGAAATTGCCCGATATCGGCGTGCCGTGGCCCGGTCCGCCGACGCCGGCACGCCCCGCACACTCCGGCCGTTACGAGCGGGTCCTGATCAGTCCAGACGGCCCGAAAGGGTGGCTGGAGGCGGCTGATCGTCAGCAAGGATTACGCGGGAACTCCGACCGGTCGCGCACCTCGCACCTCGCCGACGATCGAGGGCTCGGCGCGCGATTCCACGCCGAGACCACCCGCATATCGCCGGTTCCCGACTGGACCCGGAGCGGCTGCGGTTGCGATTGCCGCTCGGGTCCCACGTTGGATCGACCGATCGGTTATGACGAACTCGGTCGGGCTTCGTGCGCCGATGCACGATGACCTGATCGGGACGAGAATCTCCCACGGCGACTGAGCCAGACTGCGAACCTCGACGAACCAGCCGGTTCGTCAAACGAAAGGCACCATCATGGGCAAGTACCTGATTCGAGGGAACTACGTCGGCGACGGAATCGCAGGCTTGAGAAAGGACGGAGGCGCGAAGCGCCTCACAGCGGCAACCGCAGCGCTCGAGTCGGTAGGCGGCACGCTCGATTGTATGTACTACGCGTTCGGAGACACCGACCTGTTCGGAATCATCGACGCACCAGATGAGGCGGCTGCTTTCAACGCCTCGCTGTTGATCAACTCCTCCGGCGCCGTAAGCGTCACGTTGACGCCGCTCTTCGATCCATCCGTGATCAGTGCCGGGGCGAGCGGCAGCTATTCGGCGCCCGGCCAGTAGCTGAACGACACGCTCGCGTGCAGCCTGCGGGCGTTCGGAGACGCCGAGATAGACCACAGGAAGGGGACGCCGGTGTTTCGGCGTCCCCTTTGGCCGCCGATCCCAACCCCCGCTTACGGAGCGAATGTCCGACTTCGAAAAGCAGCGATCGCCATCCGGTCCCTTCGGCCGAACGAAACGCACGCTCGTTCACCCGATGCTCACTGCTCAACAGCGCCTCATAACGGCCCTTACGAGCGGGTCCTGATCAGTCCAGACGACTCGAAAGGGTGACTGGAGGCCGCTGATCGTCAGCAAGGATTGCGCGGGAACTCCGACCCGTCGCGCACTCCCCACCTCTTCCACGATCGAACGCTTTCCGTGCGACTGACCTCGACGACCGCACATCTCGCCGGTTCCCGAGCGCGTTGTCGGCGTTGAGCAATGAGCGAAGAAGTAGTGCAGCCGAGCGTCGACCGATCGAGCATGAGCGCTCCGTCCGTACGCCGGTCCGCGACGTCGGCAGCGCCTGATCAGCTGCAGCTGACCTGGCGCACCGTTTAGCTGCCCTGTGACGCTCACGCGTCAGGCGAACTCCGATCGGATGGGAGCACCCAACGCAGTCAAGTTTCGTCGCCGTCATCCGACAGGGCAGTTCCCAGAACAGGCGGCGGGCGCCCCTTCAGACCCCGTGAGCCAACTGTCGTTCGTACTTCGCCGTATCGAACCGACCATCCGAGACGGCGATCAACCCGTCGTCGTCGAGAATCCACAACTCCCACCCGTTAAAGCTGACGGCATGACCGCTTCCGCCAGGCCCGGTGTTCGTCCCCTCGTACGTCCACATGTACACGGCGCGATCTCCTGCGAGTCGAGCGAGGTCCATGACGACAACCGTGTCCGGGAACGCTTCGTAGAAGCCTCGTGCGATATCCGCGATTGCGGAGCGACCGACCGCGGGTTCCTGACCGTTGACAGCCAGCGAGCCATCCTCTGCGAAGAACGACGCCACCGACGTGGGATCGTGCGAACACCAGGCTGCTGTGTACCGCCGGACGAGGTCCTGGAACGCGTCGTTGTTCATGGATGGACGGTAGCCCCGGCGCGGCCGACCGAAGCCGGACAAGCGATGGCTGCGGACAGCACGTCGCCACACGCGAGCGCAACCCGGCCCGAGCGCCCGCCCTCGGCGACCGTTGTGCCACGGCTGGTAATCCGCACCGCTGCATCCGCGAAGGAGGCGCCCGAATAACGCTGCGCGTCACGGCGCCTCCCAAGTCGGTGGCGGGCACTGCACTTCGGCCCGAGCGCGTGCGGCGGGATTGACGGCGTCGCTCGCTCACAGTGGGCTGACCCGAGACATCACCATCGACGCCACCGGAGGTGGCTGCAGCTCGTACGCGCCGAAGCGGACGTTGGCCGCCAATGCCGACGGGTCCACCTGGGAATCGACGGCCTCGATCCGCAGCGCACGTGTGGTGATGGGGCCGGCGTCGGCCAGTTCGCCGAAGCGCACCAACACCCTGGTCACGGCGTCGACCGTCAGGTCGATGCGATGGCATCGCGCATGGCGGTCCGTGCCGAACGGCCCGAAGCCCTGCACCCCCAGCCTCGGCACGCCGACTGCGTGCAGCGATGCCCCATGGCTCGCTGGCTGTCAACGGTCAGGGCCGGATCATTGAACACGGTCCGACGGTGACATAGACCAAAGGGCGGTCGTCGCCCTCTGCGATATCCGCTATCTCGGGTTGCGTGGAGAAGTCGGTGTTGAACGGTATGAGTGCAAACGGATGACGAGCATGCTCCTTCAGGCGCTCCGCGTTTGGCCGTGCCTACGTGCCCGTCGAGCCGCGCCGGGTGTCATCCAGCGTTCGATTCGTGAGCCAGCGCCCCGCCCGGTCAGCGGTTCACGAACGTGACGCACCTCACAACAGGACGCCGCCAGGATTCGTCGAGAGGCGCCTGAGAGGCGCCACCCGACCGTTTCAGGGCTGAGCTGCCGCCAGCGCGTTCACCAGACCGTTGCCGTAGAAGTTGTTACTCGCTGCGCCACCCTTGCAGATCTGCACAGGTGCGCCGAAGAAAGCCACACCGGGGTCCAGGAACGACGGGCATGCTTGTTTGGTGGCACCGCTGCGCAGTGCCGCTACCACCGCTCCCTGCGACATGCCGGGGTGGGCGGCGCGGATGAGCGCGGCCACGCCGGAAGCATGAGGCGCGGCCATTGAGGTGCCGTTCAGCCAGGCGTAGTAGTTGCCGGCGGGGTCCACGACAAGTCGCCCGATAGAAGCTTGGAATGCGAGGTCGCTTGCTGTGGACGAGTACGGGGCAAGTATCCGCCCGCGACTGGAGTTAAAAGTTTGGGTCTGGAACCGAGATCCACCTGGGGCCGTCACATCGGTGTTGTTGCCGTAGCTCGAGTACCAGGCCAGAAGGTTCTGGGCACCTGTTGCGGTGACGACGACGACGCCGGGCAACTCTGTCGGGAGGACGACGCAGTTGTTCCTCACCGGGCGACTCACCGCCGACCCCGGTGGGAAGTCGGGGCTGATCTCGTCGGTTTGGGGATGGCTAAGGTCGATGCCCTCGTTCCCGGCGGCGGCCACGAGAACGACTCCACGCTGCTCGGCATAGCGGACTGCGGCCGAGATGGCCTGCACGATTGCTCGCTGCTCGGCATCGTTTCGGCAGTTGAATAGCCACGGATCGGCGAAGAAGCTCATGTTCACCACGTCAAGTTTCTGGTCGCCTGCGTACATCAGCGCATCCACCACAGATTGCGTGAAGAAGTACCCATCCGCCGTCCCGGCCTTGAGGACCACGATCTTCGATTGGGGGGCGACACCGGCCACACCGATGCCATTGATCGGCGCGGCGATCGTTCCGGCGGTGTGCGTGCCATGACCGGCAAGGTCTTGGAGGGCGGTCTTGTTCGAGCAGTCGCCGCGAGTCACCTGTTCGGACGGGTCAGCGGTTGGGGTATTGGCGTACAGGAATACGCAGGACGCGCCAAGATCGACATTCGGCATGATGTCGCCGTGTGTGAGATCGATGCCGGTGTCCATCACGCCGACCTTGACTCCGGCGCCCTGGTTCACTGCGTAGGAACCCGACGGGGATGCGCCGATCGCCCGCATGTCCCACTGGCACGACCCCAACGGATCCGGGCCCGTCGTGCTGGACACGCTGTACAAACTGGCGCAGGCGCTCGCCTCCGCAGCCTGAAGCTTGGTGCCGGTGGGCGCAGGAGTGGAAGCGTTGCCTGCCGTGGCGAATGCCACCGACGACACCAACGCCCCTATTCCAACCACGGCGCGAAATGTCCTGGATATGGCCACGTGTTTACCTCCGTGTTCGTTCATGTCTCGGGCCGCTCCCGACGGCCACAATCTAGACAACCAACCATCGGTCGTGTCGAGCCCTGGCGTCGCCGACATGACCGCTTCTTGGAGCGTCGCCCTCATGCGGCGGCAGCACGAGAAGTACACCGGTATCTACCCGCCTCTCGGTGCGGGCGAGTCGCTCGCCGGTCAGATCAAGTCATTCTCGATCGGACACGGACTCTTCAGCCTCCTCGACGCCTTCCCGTACCAGCATCCTTCGGCTCCCGAGTTGAGCGTCTCAATCCCAGTGGGCACAGGTGGCCCCCGCAGACGCCGGCAACGCGCGGTTGTTCGGCCAGGGCGCCGACGGGACTTGGGACAGCTTCATCGTCACAACGATCGACGTCCGCGTGCAGGGTGGGCCTGGTCGAGCGATTGCACTGGACGAGCTGCACGTCGATGCCCGGCTGATGATCGCAGCGGTGCTCGTGTACGTGGAAGGTGCGATCCACGGGATGCGTGTTCAGCGGAACGGCGGCGTACAGGTGAGCAACGCTGCGCTTACGGTGGTCTTGCGGTCTGCGTTCGAGGGGGCAGCTTTGGTGCAGTGGCTTCTTGAGCCGAGCACGGAGCGGCACAACGAGCGCGGCGGCACGTCAGGTGGCGGTTCGCTGACCTTGCAGACAACAAGCGCGTCGGTTCGACGTTCCAAGACCCACAAGAGCCGGATCTGGTCACCTCCATGCAGAAGTCCGAGGCGGAAATGGTCGGCCTGGCGGACGCACGTCGATTCGATGTGATTGACACGGACAAGGGCCATCCCTTCGGAAGGAGGTATCTATTCGCTGTTGTCCTCGGCTACCCATCCGAGCCGATTTTCCACCACCGCGGCGGTTCAGCGCACACGAACGACCGGGCTCCTCGCAGAGGGGTTCGGTGTCCCGTTGGGTACGGCGCTCTCCATCGCTGGTTGGGCGGCAGCAGGTCCGCTCGTCTCGTTGGCGACGTGGAACGGCGTTGAATTCGTGACGTTGGCGGAGCGCACTCGGGTCTTCTGGTCTGCGGCCGATCTCCAACCCTGACCTGCAACGGATTCGACCGACGTTTGCTCGAACGAGCGAACTGGTCCTTCGGTGGGCGTGCAGTCGAACAGGAGGGAATTGGGTGAACACCTTGCGAGCTTCCCCTTACGAGCGGGTCGTCAGTCAGCTGACGAGGTTCGGAGGTGTAGCTCGAGCCCGCCGATCGTGAGCAAGGGTACGGCCAGGATCTGTTTCGCCATGTCCCCCTTGTCGAGCGGCTATGACCGCATCGGTCGATACGTGCTCCTACGGTCATGGGCCTGGTTCGAGGTGGCGGATCCGGTACACACTCCCAAGCTGATGTCCAGCGCGTCGGCCACCTCGCTCGACTTCATGCCCAGGGCCACGCCCGCCGTGAGGCCGTGCTCGTCGCGGCAGCGTTGGAACGCGGTCGACACCGTCACCTCCGTGAGCATCGCCTCGATCACGTTGCGCAACCGGTTGATGTCCGGATACGTCAACGAGCGGGCCTTGGCGTCGACCAACTCCGGGAACACGCCCGCACCCGCACGCCCACTCGTCACCGCCGAAACCACCCCACGCGCAGTCAAGCAGTCAAGCCTCCAACACCAGGCCTCCCTCTCGGAAGCCCGGTCTACCGGGACAAGGAACCAACCACGCGGACCCCTCAGACGACGCTCGTCACCACCCCACCACTGCGGGACAACTCCGACGACCCACCACCTGCGGGAATCGGGCGGCGCTGACACGATGTGGCGACCAGGCCGGGCAAGAGCGCGTCGGCGAGCAGCGCCTCGTAAGTCGGGGCCTCGTGGATCGGAGGCCAACGAGTGCCAACTAGTGCTGCTCCTCCAGCCCGTGCAGCATCTCGGCGCATACGACGTGCTGGGGCACGAGATCGGCGGGTACGTCAGTCGTGTTCGCCGAGTAGATACGTCGCTCCTTCGCGAGCTACCTCGACGCGGAGGTCGAGCTTCGTCATGCGTGCGGCGATGGCGTCGAGCATGTCGTCGGTGCGGCTCGGATCGTGATGGAAGAGCACGAGCAGCCGAACGCGAGCCGCCTGCGCGAGCGCTACGGCGTAGTCGACGGTCGAGTGGCCGAACCCGCGCACTCGCGGGAACTCCTCCACGGTGTGCTGCGCATCGTGGACCAACACGTCCACCCCGTCCGCCAACCGCAAGGCGGCTTCGTGGATGACACCTTGCCCATCGGGCCCGTCCCCGAGGTCCACCGGGCCGTGATCGGGCATGTACGCGATCGATGCGCCGTCGCCGCTGATCCGATAGCCGAACGTGCGGCCGCCTTTGTGGGGGATCTCGACGGCCTCGACATCGAAGCCTTCGATGGTGGACGCGCCGACTTCGAGCTCATGGAACACCCAACGCCCCCGCAGGTCGCGCGGGCGGATGGGGAAGTGCGGAGGCTGCATGAAGGTCTCCAACACCCTTTCGGGATCACCTTGCGCCGGCATCCACAGATCGACTCGCGCGTCGGGCCGGTCGGCCGCAGGGAAGAACGGCAACCCGTAGACGTGGTCCCAGTGGAGATGGGACAACAGGATGGAGCCCTCGAACGCCTCTCCGTCGAGTTGCGGGCTCAGGGTGCTGATGCCGGTACCAGCGTCGAGCAGGAGCGAAGGCGCCCGGCGCCCGTGAGCGACAGCGACGCACGACGTGTTGCCGCCGTAGCGCACGAAGTCGCCACCCGTTGCAGGGCGCGAGCCGCGCACGCCGAGAAGATGCAGCCGCAACGATGATTTCCTTCCCCACAACGATCGGAGGAGCGTGAGTCCGAGCGACCGACGAGTCCCGATGGACCGCGAAAGCAGAGTGTCACAGACTTCACACGAGCGGCCGCGATCAGCGCCTGGGCGATGCCGTCAACCTGTCGGCCCGTCTGATGTCCAAGGCGCCGGCCGACGCCATCTACGTCAGCCACGAGGCCCAGGTCGCCACGGATGATCGCTACGTCTGGACGGACGTCGGCACGTTCCCGGTGGAGGGCAAGTCGGAGCCGGTCGCCGTCTGGTCGCTCGACAGACCAGCCGTGCATCAGCGGACTCGGGAGATCCGCTACCCGCTCCCGATGGTCGGCCGTGAGGCCGAGTTGGAACGCGTCGATCACGCGCTGACCGAGGTGTGGTCGGGCCGCAGCCGCATCGTCGCCGTCGCTGCGGAGCCAGGCCGCGGGAAGTCGCGCCTCGTTGCCGAAGTCGTGCGCGCGCTGCGAGCGGGTGGGATGACGGTCGCGTTCGGCGAGGCCTCTGCGATCGGTCACAACAGCAGCTACGCCATCTGGCGCGAGGTGTGGGCGCACGCTGCTCGGGATCGAAGACGATGCCGACGAGTCGACCCAGCGGCGGGCCGTTCGGGGAACCCTCGCCGCACTCGGTCCGGGTCAGGTACGCCGCGCACCGCTGCTCAGCCCGGTCCTCGGACTGGAGTTCGCCGACAACGAGGTGACGCGCACTTTCGACGCCAAGCTGCGCAAGACGTCCCTCGAAGCGATGCTGGCCGACATGCTGGTCGAGACGACTGCGCATCAGCCGCTGACGGTCGTGCTCGAGTTGATGGCTGCCGCCGACCGGTGCCGCGCCGATGTCGGCTCACCCCGGCCAGCATCGCTGGCCGCCGAGATCGACGCCGTCCTGGCGCCTTCTATGGCAGCGCTCGACGAGGCGTCCCGTGCTGCCGCCACGGGACGCGGCGCAGGATGGGATCTGGAGGCGGCAGCCGCAGCGCTGATGCAGGTGTGCGCCCTTGCGCACGCGAGCTGAAGCACGGGCAGATCCCCGGCGTGATCAGCCGAAGAACCCGCCCGGGATCACTTGAACTTGAAGTTCGCCACGTGCGGTGTGCCGTCCACTAGCAGGATCTGGAGCTGTCGGCAGGTCCCTGCCCAGGTCTTGTCCGTCTTCCACAGGTAGCTGTACTGGTCGCTTGTCAGGTCGTAGCTGAGTCCGCTGGTGGAAGTCGTCGAGGTTTGGTCGATGTCGCTCTCCACTCCGCCGGAAGCGCAGGCGATCGGGACGGACAGCGGGTAGTTGGGTGCGAAGATGTTCAAGCCTTGGTTGCCGGCCAGGCTGAACTTCACCGGGACGGCGCTCCCGGCCTTTGCCGAGTTGACCGCGGGAAGGTTGTCGACTGGTTGGAAGAAGCCGGACCAACTGAGGATCCGGATGCTTCCGCCGCTCGCCACAGAAGGAATGTACGTAGGATCGCTGAGGGTGCCCAGTCCTGGGACCTCTCCCAGGAACTGCGCCTGGAGGGAGTAGGTCCCAGGCCCGAGCGGCAAAGGCGAGAGCGTGGCCTCACCGAGGAAGTTCGTCGTGAGCGCGATGACCTTCTGCTGCGATCCAGAGACGATCAGATACACCGTGCGTTGCAGCGGACCGCCGCGGCCGTCCTTCAAGGTCACCTTCACGCCAGGGCCCACCAACCCTGTCGTGATCGTGAGGTTCGTCGGGCTCTTCGCGACCGTGAATGCCGCAGATGCGGACGACGCCAGGAAGGTGTTGGTTCCTGCGAACGAGGCGCGGACGCTCGTCGGACCCGGCAGCCCGGTGACCGGAAGAGTGGCGGTGGCGGTCCCGTTGGGAAACGTCGTGGACGACACCGTCGTCGAACCGAGCGTGAACGTCACGGGAACATTGCCGACCGGCGTGCCACCGGCAGACACCATGGCCGAGACCGACGCCGTGGAGCCGAAGACCGCAGCTGGCGGCGCGGTGAGCACCAACGTCGTCGCCGCCTGGACGATCGGCGTCACCGACGCCGGACCGGCGACCGTGTAATACGCGCCCAGCGCATCATCGAGGGTGACGAGACCCACCCCGTTCACCGCTTGTGCCATGAAGCGCAGGTTCGTTGCGAAGCCCGCCCCGTTGGTGATCCGCCCGACCCAGCGAGTGGATTCCGCGACGCCGCACCCTGCGGGAAGCGCGTGCGCCGGCGTGACGAAGCATTGGTCGAGGTCGAGCGACTGCCAGCGAGATGGACCATCCTCGGTGTAGGTGACCCAGACCTGCTGCACGCCTGCGGCCGGGTTGCCGGTGACGCTGGCGCGGAACACGATGTCCTGACCTTCCACGTTTGCATTCACACCACTGATCGACGGCGCAGCCGAAAGCGCCGGATTCGAGATGTTCGCGCTGTAGAAGAGCTTCAACTTCACGTCCTGGTACAACCGCAGCGTGCTTTCCGTCGCCGATCCCGGCAGCGCCCTGTGCTGCGCGGGCGTGACGAGCAGGCGCGTCGACCCACCGGAAAGAGCGTCGAAGTAGTTGACCGTGGCGAGGCGCATCGGGAAGAACACCGGCGACACGAAGGGAGTGTGGACACCCCGCAGCTCTGTCGTCGCTGCACCCGTCAACGGCACAACCGTCTGGTCGCTGTACGCGCCGCCCCTGAAGCCGACACCCCGCAGCACCTTTCCGGCGACGGTCACGTTCTTGGAGACGAGAGGGATGGCCGGTTCAGCGGGGTTGGTGACGACACCGGCCGTCCCGGAGTAGTACGTCGCTGTGACAGGGCCGGTGCCGATGCCGACGAGCGGCACCGTGTTGCGGGTGGTTGCGTCGAGGATCGTCGTGTTGGCAACCGTCAGGCCCAAAGTGCTGCCTGGCGTGCCGGCCGGTACGGGCTCTTCGGTCACCGCAGGCGCGTCGGTCGTCAGCGGGACGCGATGTGGCAGGTCGACTGACAGCATCGGAAGGCCGAAGAGCGCAGATTCGAGGAGCGCCTTGCGGTGGATGCCACGGGGGTCCGGAGTGGCCGCGAGGTACGCCTGCTTGGATCGCATCAGCGCATCGCCAACGGCCACCGGTCCCGAGCCGGCGAGCAGCTGCTTTGTGAAGCCGCTGTAGATGCGCTCGCTGTACTCGAGGAAGTCCGTGTCGCCGTACTGATAGCCGGTTCCCGCGATCAGCGTCGCCTGCTTGCGGGCGGCGGCCTGGGCCCAGTCGAGCGGCTCGGTCACGCCGGGCACCCCGTCGCCATCGACGATGTTGTACCCGGAGTGGCAGCCCGCGCTGAAGATCACGGAGTTGACGAAGTCGGTCCGGGTGTTGGCAAGCTCAGTGCTGAGCACCGTCGAGGAGAAGTCGGCAGCCAGAGCGTTGTTGGCGCTGAAGTGGCCGGCGAGGAACACAAGGTCGTGACGCGAGCCGAAGAGCTTCGCGCGTAGCTCGTCCGCCGTCCACGAATACGGCGTCGTCGGGCTGTTCGGATCCCGGCGCTGTTGCGGTGAGACCCCGCCGGCGGTGATCAGTTGGTCAACGGGTGTGCCCATGCCGGTTCCGAAATCGGCAGACACGGCGTTGGCGGCATCCGCCAAGAAGTCGTACCCGGTGACGAGCGCGCTCGTCGGAGTCGGCACAGTGCCGTTGTTGAGCGAGTTGTAGGCATCGAGCATGCCGGACGCCTCGCGGGCCGTCTCCACCAGGCGACCGACAGCAAGGTCCGGCAGCGGGAACGGGCTCACGCCCAGCGAGAGCGATGTCTTGGAGCCATACTCGTCCTGTCCGAGCACGTAATTGAGCCGGAGGCTGGCCTGCGACGACGTGTCCGAACCGACAGGCGGGGTGTAGTCCGACTCCGGTCCGAGGAGGCTCTCATCGGGATATCGGAAAAACGGTATGGCGTTGTCCGAGCCGATCAGCACGACGTACTTCAGCCCGGGGTTGACGGCTCGATAGGCGCTGACGACGTCCTTGATCGCGGAGGCGACGAGGTTCTTGGCATACGGGCAGCCCTTGTGCGCATCGGCCTGCGCGTTGAGCGCGCTGACCAGTGTGCCCACGTCGACCCGGATGCCGTTCACCCGGCCGAGGAACATGCTCAAGCTGGTCTCGAAGACCGTGAAGTCTGCGTCCCCATTGCCGGTCTGGGCGACCGGCATCCGGCTCTTGTCCATCAGCACGATAGTCGTGAGGCGGTCGACGGTGGTCCCGGTCGGCCCAGTAGCCATCGGCCCGACGCCGGCACACGCCGGAAGGTCGTCGCGGGTGACCGACAGGCTGAACGGTGACGCCGTAGACGAGGCTCCGTTGCGTCCGCTCACGCGGACGTAGAAGTAGCCGGTGTTGTTCCAGGTGTCCGCCACGATGGACTCGTTGGCCGTCCCGGCCACGTTCGACGTGGCGATCAGGCTTCGTGTCTGGGCACTGGCGAACGTGTCCGGGCTGAACACGCTCGGGCTGAACACCGACGGCGAGAACACGGACGGGCTGAACACGCTCGGGCTGAACACCGACGGCGAGAACACGCTCGGGCTGAACACCGACGGCGAGAACACGCTCGGGCTGAACACGGACGGG
>JAYUDQ010000458.1:0-4751 GCA_043739745.1 Acidimicrobiia bacterium
GTGGCGATTCCGAGTCGTCGGGATCATCGCCATCCTGTGCCGTGGGTGTTCCCGAAGGGGACGACGTCGCCGCGGGGTCGACGGGCAGAGGCTGTCTCCGCGACGGCGGTGCATCTCGGCGGTCGCGGCGGGCCAGCGGCGGCGGCGGCGGCGCATTCATGTCCCCGCGGTTCGCGGCGATGTCGGCCACCGAGTTGAACACCGCCCGGAAGATGTGATCGAACGCTTCGATCTGCAGACGGTCGCTGACGAGCGTGATGCGCGCCACCCAGTAGAGCTCAGCGGTCGAGGAGGGCCGGACGGTGACGACCGCTTCCGCGAAGCGGATCATCCGTTCAGCGCTGACGGGCAGTCCGCCATCGTGCAGCCGGCGGCCGAAGGCGCCGGCTACGTCCACGAGATCGGCCGTGCGGGTCAGGCCGACTCACCGGCGATCCACGCCATGCCGCGGCTGCGGGCGAGGTCGACATCCTCGCGGTACTTGAGTACCGAACCGAGCGTCTCATCCGCACCTTCATCGGCCAGCGATCGCAGCCCGAGCACCTCGAGCGCGCCGACCCAACCGATCGACTCGGCGATGCCGGGAGGCTTCTGCACGTCGAGGGACCGCAGCCGCGTGACCGCGCGCGCAACTTGTTCGGCCAGGAAACCCGACGCCTGCGGGACGCGGCTGCGGATGATCGCGACCGCCCGTTCCAGCGGCGGGTAATCGATCCAGTGGTAGAGGCAGCGTCGTTTCAGGGCGTCGTGCAGGTCGCGCGTCCGGTTGGACGTCAGCACCACGATCGGCGGATGCACGGCCGTGATCGTGCCCAGCTCGGGAATGGTGACTGCGTGCTCCGCGAGGAGCTCGAACAGGAAGGCCTCGAACTCGTCGTCGGCCCGGTCCACTTCGTCGATCAGCAGGACCACGGGACGCGGCCCGAGGTGGCGGATCGAGCGCAACAGCGGCCGTTCGACGAGGTAGTCCTCGCTGAACAGGTCCGCGTCGGTGAGCGGGTCGCCGGACGCCTCGGCCCGTCGGATGCCGAGCAGCTGCCGCGGGTAGTTCCACTCGTAGAGCGCCTCTGCGGCGTCGATGCCCTCGTAGCACTGGAGCCGCACGAGGGGCGTGTCCAGCAGCCTCGCGAGCGCCTTGGCCGCCTCGGTCTTGCCGACGCCGGCCTCGCCTTCGAGGAGTACGGGCTGCGCGAGGCGCACGCCGCAGAACAGGGCAGTGGCGAGACCGACGTCGGTGAGATAGCCGCTCGCGCCAAGGGCGTGGGTGAGCGTAGCGACGTCCGGGACGAGCTCGGCCACCGTCCGCGTGCTCACCGGGCGCTACCCATCGGCACTACCCACGACCGCTACCCATGAGCACTACCCACGACCACGGCGAAGATCAGCGCGCATAGGAACTGGGATCGGCGGCGAAGGCCCGGAGGCACCCGCTGCCGCAGAACCACACGCGCCCGCCGTCGTCGTCGAGGTGCAGCGATGACTCCACCACTGCGACATCCATCCCGCACACCGGGTCCACGGCAGTGCCGGGCACGCGGGCAATGGCGTCGTCGGCGGCCGCCCGCCCGGTCGGGGAGGGTCGGCCTGCGATGATCTCGGCGATGATCGACAATGCGACCTCCTGCGGCGTGCGGGCGCCGAGGTCGAGCCCTGCTGGTGTGTGGACCCGCGACGTGTGCGATGCGCACATGCCCAGCGAAGCGACGACCGCATCGCCCCGCTTGCGGCTCGCCACGAGACCGATGTAGCGCACGTCGCTGCACAGCGCGGCACGGAGGATGTCCTCCTCGTCTCGCCCGTGGCTGGCGACGACAACCGCGGCCGCATCGCCGGCGATGGCCTCGCCTCGCGCGGCTTCGGCCACATCCCAGCCGATCGCTGCGGCGATCGAGCGGAGGGCCCGCGCGATCGGTGCATCGCCTTGGACGACGAGCAGTGGGGCTGGGATGACCGGCTCGAGGAAGATCTCGAGCGTGCCACCGGACAGGCACTCGTTGTGCACGCAGACCTTGCCCGGCTGGTGCTGCTCTGGAACGGGGGAGATGCGGAGCAGCACTGACTGGCCGGAGTCGATCAGCGCGAGTGAATGCGCCCGTACCGTCGATTCCGCGCACGAACCGCCGACGAATCCGTCGATCGTGCCGTTCGGGAGCACGATCGCGGTGTCGCCGGGTTTCGCGCTGGTGGGTCGTTCGGCCAGGACGACGCGGGCTACCACGTGGGGGACGCGGTCGCGGCGAAGCTCGTGGTCACGCGTCGCGAGGCCGAGGGCTTCCGCAGGGATGCTCATTCGATGGCCATGTCCGTCCGGAACGGACGACCCTGGATCGCGCGCCACACCTGCGCGGGTGTCAGCGGCATGTCGGCGTGGCGGACACCGTAGGGCTTCAGCGCATCCATCACCGCGTTCACGACCGCCGGTGGCGACCCGACCGTGGCCGATTCACCGACGCCCTTCACCCCGATCGGATGGTGGGGAGACGGCGTGACGGTCTCGCCCAACTCGAACGTCGGTACTTCCATCGACGTCGGCAGCAGATAGTCCATGAACGACCCGCCGAGGCAGTTCCCGTCATCGGCGAATGCGATCACCTGCATGAGCGCCATGCCGATACCGTCGGCCAGGCCGCCGTGCACCTGCCCCTCGACGATCATCGGATTGATGCGTGGACCGCAGTCGTCGACCGCGATGAAGCGGCGGACCTTCACCTGCCCGGTGCCGGGATCGACATCGACCACACAGATGTAGGCGCCGAACGGGTAGGTGAGGTTCGGCGGGTTGTAGACGGCCGAGGCGTCGAGGTGGCCCTCGACGCCCTCCGGCAGTTCCAGGTTGCCGTGCGAGAGGAACGCGATCTCCTGGATCGTCTTGCCCTTCTCCGGGTCGCCCTTGACGAACCAGCGACCCTGTTCCCATTCGAGATCGTCAGCCGAGCACTCGAGCGCGGCAGCGGCGATGATCCTCGCCTTGTCGCGTACCCGGTGCGAGACAACGGCGGCCGCCGCGCCCGAGACCGGAGTGGATCGGGAGCCATAGGTGCCCAGACCGAACGGCGTGTTGTCGGTGTCGCCGTGGATGACCTCGATGTCGTCGGGCGAGATGCCGAGCTCCTGGGCCACGATCTGGGCGAACGTCGTCTCGTGGCCCTGCCCCTGCGACTGGACGGACAGGCGCAGCTGCGCCTTGCCGGTGGGGTGCACCCGCAACTCGCAGCCGTCGGCCATGCCCAGCCCCAGGATGTCCATGTGCTTGCGCGGCCCGGCCCCCACACCTTCGGTGAAGAAGGAGAGGCCGATGCCCATCAGCTCGCCCTTCGCCCGCTTCTCGGCCTGCTCTCTGCGAAGCTCGTCGTAACCGGCGATCTTCATGGCCAGCTCCAGAGCGCGCGGGTAGTTGCCGCTGTCGTACTCCCAGCCGGTCGGCGTCGTGTACGGGAACTGATCGGGCTGGATGAGGTTCTTCATGCGGAGCTCGGCCGGGTCCATCTTCAGCTCGTCGGCGAGGCAGTCGACCATGCGCTCGACGAGATACACCGCCTCCGTGATCCGGAACGAGCAGGCGTAGGCGACGCCGCCGGGAGCCTTGTTCGTGTAGACCGCGGTGACCTTGCAGTGGGCCGCCGCGTAGTCGTAGGAACCGGTGAAGAGGTGGAAGAACCCGGCGGGGTACTTCGTCGGCTGGGCGACGCCGTTGAACGCGCCGTGATCAGCGAGCACGTTCACCCGCAGCCCGAGGATCTTGCCGTCCTTCGTCGCGGCCACCTCGCCGTGCATGTGATAGTCCCGGGCGAACGAGGTGGACATGAGGTTCTCGGATCGATCCTCCATCCACTTCACCGGGCACCCGGTGACGATCGAGCCGACGATCGAGCAGACGTACCCCGGGTAGATGCCGACCTTGTTGCCGAACCCGCCGCCGATGTCGGGCGAGATCACCTGGATCTTGTGCTCGGGCAGCCCGGCCACGAGGGCGTACAGCGTGCGGTGCGCGTGCGGAGCCTGGGTCGTCGTCCAGATGGTGAGCTTGCCCGTGACCTTGTCCATGCTCGCCACCGACCCGCACGTCTCCATCGGCGCGGGGTGGACCCGCGGGTAGAGCATGTCCTGTTTGACCACGACGTCCGCATGCGCGAAGACCTCATCGCACTTCGCCGCGTCGCCGGCCTCCCAGTCGTAGATGTGGTTGTCGGTGCGGCCCTCGAGGTCGTCGCGGATCACGGCCGCGCCCGGATCGAGTGCCTTGCGGGCGTCGATGATCGGATCGAGCGGCTCGTACACGACGTCGATCAGCTCGAGTGCGTCGCGTGCCGAGTACTTGTCCTCGGCCACGACGAACGCGACCTCCTGGCCCTGGAAGCGGACCTTGTCGGTGCACAGCACGGACTGCACGTCTTGTGAGAGCGTTGGCATCCACGCCAGGTTGAGCGTCTCGAGGATCTTGCCGGTGATGACGGCGCGGACCTTCGGGTGTGCCTCTGCGGCCGAGGTGTCGATGCTGACGATCCGTGCGTGCGCATACGGACTGCGCAGGATCGCGCCGTGCAGCATTCCCGGCAGGTTCACGTCGTCGACGTAGTTGCCCTTGCCCCGCAGGAAGCGCACGTCCTCCTTGCGCGCCATGCGGCCGAAGCCCATGGGCGTCGCCGCCAGTGCAGTGGCGGGCAGGGTGGTGGCCGGCGCGCCGGTCGGTGTCGCGTCCTCGGTCATGGTCATACCGACACCTCCTGGGTTGCGTCTGCGACGGTTTCGAG
>JAYUDQ010000459.1:0-1705 GCA_043739745.1 Acidimicrobiia bacterium
GCCCGGGCAACCCTGCACGACCTCGAGATCCCTGTCTACGCCAACATCGACGCGCGATCCCACCAGGCCGCAGCCGACTGGGCCTCGCTGCTCAGCGCCCAACTCGTGTCGCCGGTCCGCTGGCGCCAGTCGGTGCAGAACATGGCCGATGCAGGGGCCACGACCTTCCTCGAGCTCGGCCCGGGCAACGTGCTGACCGGCATGGTGAAGCGGATCGTGCCCGATGCGCGCGGCATCACCATCGGTGTCCCCGACGATGTCGACAAGCTCCTGGAACTGCTGAACGGCGGTACGACGCCCGTGCTGGCCCGCCACCACGAGGGCGAGCACCTCTCCATGGGAGTACGCATGGTCGTCAGCCCAGCGGCGGGCGTCTTCCAGCCCGAGACCGGATCAGTCGTCGGAGCAGGCGTCACGGTCGGCGGCCTCCTCGGGCGGATCGGCGAGGTCGACGTGCGCTCGCCCTTCGCCGGTGCCATCAGCGGAATGCTGGCGATGGCGGGCGAGCGGGTCACCTCGGGACAGCCCATCGCGTGGCTCGATGTCCACTGAGCTGATGGCGTGCGGGCCCCGCCTCCGCTGCGCTTCGCCACCCGCACGCGTGCCCCTCGCTGGGCACTCATCGCTTCGCTCGTCGCAGGCTCCTCACTCCCGCATTCGGCCACGGCGCACGCCCGACCAGTCCGCCACCCACCCACAAACCGGCGACGGGCCCCGCCTCCGCTGCGCTTCGCTACCCACTCGCAACACCGCACCGCATCAAGGCAAGGAGACCTCGGTATGAGCAAAGGTGGCGTGATCACCGGTTGGGGTACCGCTCTTCCCGACGGCATCGTGACCAACCACGATCTCGAGAAGACGATGGACACCAACCACGACTGGATCGTCGAGCGCACCGGCATCCACGAACGGCGGTGGAGCGACCGCGGCCCGGGCGATCTGGGCGCCGAAGCAGCTCGCAAGGCGATGGACATGGCCGGCCTCGGGCCGGACGACATCGACCTCATGATCCTGGCCACATGCAGCCCGGAGTACATCCTCCCGGGATCGTCGGCCATCACCCAAGAGCTGCTCGGCCTGAAATGCGGCGCATTCGACCTCGGCGCCGCCTGCTCGGGCTTCATGTACAGCCTCGTCACCGCGCACGGCTTTCTGAACATGGGCATGAACCGCATCCTCGTGATCGGTTCTGAGCAGCTCAGCCGCATCATCGACAAGACCGACCGGGGCACGGCGATCCTCTTCGGCGACGGTGCCGGCGCCGTCGTCCTCGAGGCCAGTGAGGGCGAGGGCGAGCTTCTCGGCTTCGACCTCGGCGTCGACGGCTCTGCGGTCAACATCCTTTACACGCCGCATGACGGCTGGACCACGATGGACGGTCGTGAGGTCTTCCGCCGGGCCGTCCGGGCCATGGTCGATTCGGCCAACCTCAGTCTCCAACGGGCAAAGATGACGATGGACGACATCGACTGGGTCATCCCGCATCAGGCCAATCGGCGCATCATCGAGGCTGCCGTCAACCGCCTCCACTGGCCGATGGAGCGCACCAGCACCACGGTCGAGACGAACGGCAACACCTCCGCCGCGTCGATCCCCCTTGCGCTGGCCGACGAGCTCGACCACGGCAACATCAAGCCCGGCGACAACGTGCTCATGTGCGGATTCGGCGCGGGCATGACGTGGGCCAGCGCGGTACTGCGCTGGG